>NZ_JBQKKM010000011.1:0-118471 GCF_052116745.1 Niallia sp. Sow4_A1
TCTTCCGCCTCGACTGTGGGTTTTTAGTTTCCGACTCTATCCCTTCAGAAGCAGCTTATTCTAGAATGATTACTATTCTTTGTGAATCCGATGTTCTTGAAAATGTGCAAGGAACACTGCTCCATCAAGCCATTTCAGAAGGCTTTGTCGAGGATGACACGGTTGCCATTGATGCCACTCATGTTCTAGCCAAAGATGCAGCACCTCCAAAGGAAGAACAGCTGAAACAAGAACCGAAAAAACGTGGACGTAAATCAAAAGAAGAGCGTGAACAATGGCTTATGGAAAAAGCGGAACAAGAAGCTAATCTTCCACTTTATGACAAGAAAATAGAAGAACAACTAGATATTCCTCTGGATGAACTTCGAGCTAAAATTCCTCAAGATCCTCAGTGGGGAATCAAGAAAAACAGCCAAGGAAAAAATGTTTTTTGGTATGGCTACAAAGCTCATTTAGCTGTAGGGACAAAGAGCCAGTATATCTTTCAATCTCTTCTATCCTCCGCTAATTTAAATGATGGAAAAGCTGCGATTCCTTTATTAAAAGGACTTCACGAACACGTTTTGTTTCCTTCATTACGTTATCAAACAATGGATGCAGGCTATGATTTTGAGGCGATTTATACCCAAATTTATCGAATGGGCCATCAATCTGTGATTGCTTATAATAAGCGGAATGAACCCGAACCTATTGGATTTGATAAGCACTTCGCCCCTACATGTGTTCGAGAGCATTCTTACCGTTACGATAGCTTTGATCATAAGTATGAAACATTAAAATATATACGTCCAAAAGAGTGTAAAGACTGTCCGTTAGCGAATGATGGTCTTTGCCAGAAAGTATACAAAGTAAAAATCACAACCGATCTTAGAAGATATACCGCACCAGCCCGTGGATCAAAAACTTGGAAAACCATCTTTAAACAACGTACAGCGGTTGAGCGAATAAATGCCTATCTTAAAGGTTATTTCCAGCTCAACAATGTTCGTTATCGTACTGGGAAAAGAGCGAAAGTCCATTTTGATCTCGTAACGCTTGTTTACAATGCTTCCAAGTTAGGAGCAGATAGAATTAACCGTAAGTTAAGTAAGCAACAAGCAGCTTAAAAATTTTATAGGAGATAAAATTCTGTAAGTCTGTGTTTCTTTAAAAGATTGAATTATGAAATTAACTCGGTTATCTAAGTTTTTTAAAATAGTCAGGCAGAAAAATGAAGTCGCTCCATTGGCTACCGGTGTGTAATGGAACAATACCGAAGCAGCCTTTTATCAAGCAAATAAAAGATCCGGACAACTATACAGAAATTTCGTATGGTTGTCCGGATTTTTTGTGGCTCATTAAGAAAAGAAAGACTTAATTGCATCCACTATGCTTGCAAAGACTTCTTTAATCTTTGATAAGAAGCTTTTTCCTTCTTCGCTTTCTAAATATCCAGTGAGTTTATCTTTCGCTTCACTTAGTTGATTTCCTACTTGATTCCAGTCTATGTTAAGCTCTTTTAGTTTATTAAAGAAAGAAATAAGGCTCTGTAACTGCTCATCTGTTAAAGTGATATTTAATTCTTTCGCAGAATCTTGTATGATTGTTTGTACCTCTTCAACCGTTTGTGGTTTTTCCTCCGCTATCTGTTCTTTAATTTTTGCCATTAGAGCAGTAGCTTCTTCTTGTCCAATATCTTCTCCTAAATTAGCTGTTTCTACCATTTCTTCATTTGCTGCCTGTTTTACGTCTTCGGGGATTACGGTATCGGTTGACACTTCATATGCTTTAATAATACCTGTTAAGGCAGCAGTACCTGAAACCTCAATAGGAGCGGTAATATAAATTTTTGCATCTTTTACACCTGCAGTTATTAATGCATTAATATACATCTCATCAGTAACCCAGTTTATATTTTTCGTTGTTACTTGAATACCAGTATCTTTGTCCCCAATTGTAATCGCAGAAGAGGAAATCGCTCTAGTACCAATTAACGATTTTGAGATATAATTTCCTAAATATTGATGTTCTTCTTGATTGGAAACTGTTATGATTTCGGCATCTTCAGGAGCATTCATTTCGGTTAATAAAAGCTGCTTCTGCTCTGTTGTTAAATTCTCACCTAGTGTAACAATCATATCGCCTACTGCAACATCTGCGTAAGCTGGTATTGGTAACACTAGTAAGAATGCAAGTATCAATAGTAGTATTTTATTTTTTTTCATTTAATTCCCTCCTGTATTTCCTTCTGATGTACTAGTTTTAAGTAGACTATATGCCCATCTCTTAGAAATAGCATATAGTTACTTAATATCAAGTGACTATATCTAATAGACGTATATAAATAGTAATAAGTTTCCTATTTATAGTCATATTGTTTTTTCTTTCCCTTTATTATTCTCCATAATGCTTGAAAAAATAAAGTTTTTTGTAGCTTTTTTGTAGATGCGTGCATATTTTATATAGTATTAACTAGAGTTTTAACATCGAGTTTTTACGTTTACATTACTTGTTAAAAAGGAAGCTTATTGGTGTAAGAATTAGAAAGAATGTTAAAAGAAATTAGGTAATTGGGCATATGTGGTAATGAATCCTAATGCTTATAAGATTTTCATTGAAGAATATCACTAATTTATGTATGATAGAACCAATAACATATATAATTTTTTTTGGCCGGTCCTAGATAATTCTTGCAAAAGAGGGAAGAAGATGATAATAAATTCGTGGCAACTTCGGTGCAGATGAATATTTTTTTGATTTTAGATCAGGAAAGATTGATTGAATCTTATTCTTGATGGGAAAACTGTTAATGACTATGTTTTAAAAATAATGAGGGATATTAATGATTATTCGATATAAAAAGGCATTTGAAAAGATTGCAATGGGATTATTATCTTTTATGCCTACAGAAAAAGATTTAAAAGTATTACAACAAACAATTAAACAATATGAGACGGATGAAAACTGGCAATTATTTCTGTGGAAAGATGAAGAAGATATTATTGGTTTAATCGGTGTTATTTTTGAAGACGAAGCTTCTATTACGATTCATCATATATCTGTAAATCCATCTCATAGACACCAAGGTGTTGGGAAATCCATGGTACAGGCTGTTAAAGGGCTTTATCCTAATCGTACAATGAAATCAAATGAATTAATTGTGAATTTTTTATCTAAGTGTAGCGATGGTGTTCAAGTAGATAAATAGTAGAAGAGACTGTTTCAGTTGTGGAAAAAACATCTAACGTTTTTCCTGTCTGAAATAGTCTCTTTTTAATTGGCTAAAAATAGTGCCTATTCTCTTTGACGCTTCTGAATAGCCTCTTCGCGCTCCTGGATAACGAGGCTTCTATCACGTTTTAAATGGCGATGTATAATTTCTATGGGGATATCTTTTTGGTTATTCCAGCTGATTTCCATGGAGTGTGCCAACTTTCTACATTGTTTTTCTAGGTGGGAATCAGAAATAGGTAACGGATAAGGACGAAATAAAAGGGTTTGCGCGATATTTTTTTCTTGTTGCCTTAATAAATAGAGTAAGCCTTCCCCATCAAGTCCTAACGCATGTAAGCCTTCTTTGTGTTTTTCTAAAAGCTTCCTGCTTTTCATGATTGTTTTATGTGCCCCTTTGAAATTTTCCCTTCGATGATGATAGGCAGAGACGGCCATGAGGATGAATCCTACCCAAATGGATTCCTTATTCCGACAATCGACCTTTTTCCAGTATTCTTCTAATATTTCATGACACTCAAAAAAATCTTGATCCCCATGAAAATGAACAAGAAATTGCAGATATTCTTTTGGATACATAATCGTCTCCTTTATTATTAGCTGGGCTTAAAGATAAAAGCCAACTTTGTACATAACTTTCATTATATTAATAACTAAGCTTAGAAAATGCTATCTTTCTGGTTGTTATTATATCGATAAATGAAAAAAAATGTAATGATAAGCTATAAAATAGTGAATTGGATGATTTTTCTGTTGGATAACTATTGTGTTTCCTCTATACTAATACTATCATTATTAAGTTAAGGGTATTCTATTAGGATTTTGGTGAGAATGATGCAGTATAATGTGAAAATTGATAGTTTTGAAGGACCGCTAGATTTGCTTCTTCATTTAATCAATAAATTGGAAATTGATATTTATGATATTAACGTAGCAGAAATTACCGAACAATATTTAGATTATGTTCATGCTATGCAGGTTTTACAATTAGATGTAGCAAGTGAATTCTTGGTGATGGCAGCAACGCTTCTAGCAATTAAAAGCAAAATGCTCTTGCCAAAGCACGAGGAAGATTTACTTGATGACGATATGATCTATGAACCGGAAGAGGATTCACGAGAAGACTTAATTGAAAGGTTAGTAGAATATCGGAAATTTAAAGAGGCAGCCGACGATTTAAAAGAGATGGAATTAGAAAGAGGGCTTATATTTACAAAACCTCCGAGTGATTTATCAGATTTCAGCTTAAAGACCGAGGAAATGGCAAAGCAAGAATTAGATGTTTCTTTATATGATATGCTAGCTGCCTTTCAAAAATTGCTTAAACGAAAAAAGTTGCAGGCGCCACTTGCAACAAAAATCACGAGGCAAGAAATACCGATTGAAAGTCGAATGGATGAAATTGTTGGTTTCTTACGTAATAGAAAAGGGAGAACATCTTTTGATGAACTTTTTCCAGTTGCGACAAAATCACATATTGTAGTGACTTTTTTGGCTATACTAGAACTTTTAAAGCGAAGACAAATATTTGTGGAACAAGAAGGAAACTTCGCAGATATTTTTGTAATGGGAAAGGAAGTTGAATAAAAGGTTGAAAGTGAATGACTGGAAAGCGATTGTTGAGAGTCTTTTATTTGCTGCCGGAGATGAAGGATTAACGATCAAGCAATTAATGCATGTCCTAGATTTGGAGCAATTAGAGGTCGAACAATTAGTAGATGAGTTAATTAAAAATTATCGTAAAGATAAATCCAGAGGAATTTCCATTATTGAAATAGCTGGTACTTATCAATTCGCCACAAAGAAGGAGCATTCGGATTATTTAAAGAAGTTAGTGGAATCTCCCCATGCTTCCACTTTATCGCAGGCTGCATTAGAAACGTTAGCAATCGTAGCCTATAAACAGCCAATTACAAGGGCGGAAATTGAGGATATACGAGGGGTTAAAACAGAAAGACCACTTCATACACTGGCTGCTAAAGCGCTAATTAAAGAAGTTGGTAGGGCAGATGGGGCAGGAAGAGCAATCCTTTATGGAACAACAAAGGAATTTTTAGATCATTTTGGCTTGAAGAATTTAGGAGAACTTCCTCCATTAACAGAAAAAGAAGAAGAGTTTAATCAAGAAGAAGCAGATTTGTTTTTTGAATCTTTTCAGCAAATAGAAGATTAAAAAACGCTGGTACTTAAGTATTCCGACCAAATATAAACCCAAACAATTATACGAGATGTTAACAAAAATTTCGTATAATTGTTTGGGTTTTTTATTTTTTCGAATAGACGCTTTTGGTTATCACCCGCAGAAAGCGTGTATTATGTTTTTTAATAGAATTACTGTCCTAGAAGATATGCGCTGACTGCATTTTAAAGACATGATGCCACCTTTATTGTCATACCTTTTATAAGAACGATTTTCGAAGGAATGGAGTTGACATATAGATGAGTAGTTATAATGAATATGTAAGAAATGTGTTGATTTGGAACCAGCAATTAAAAAGCTTATTAGAGGCAGAAGAAGTACAAAAGGAAGAAAGTATATGGAAAAGGCTTGATAAGTTTTCGTATTTAATGGAAGGGGTTCAAAGAAGACCCATTGAAACAGAAGAATTAATTAAAATACAACACGAGGCAGAGGAGCTCCATGATCAGATGGAAAGCTATTTTGCACAAAGACAACAGCTTGGAACAATATTTATGAAGGAGCCAAACATAGCCGTTGGGAAACATCAATTGCCAAGACTACCTTATGCTTATGATGCACTAGAGCCTTATATTTCAAAAGAAATAATGGAGTTGCATCATCAGAAACATCATCAATCCTATGTGGATGGGCTAAACAAGGCAGAGGAAAAGTTGAAAGAAGCAAGAAAGGATAATGATTTTACACTTGTGAAACATTGGTCTAGAGAGCTTGCTTTTCATGGTTCAGGACATTATCTCCATACGATTTTTTGGAGTAATATGAGTCCCAATGGCGGTGGGGAGCCAAAAGGGGCGTTATTGGAAGAGATAAAGGATTATTTCGGTAGTTACAAAGCATTTAAGCTGCACTTTACAGAAGCAGCGAAAGCGGTAGAGGGTGTTGGCTGGGCGCTTTTAGTATGGTCTCCAAGAGCAAGGCATTTAGAAGTTCTTCAATCTGAGCGTCATATGCTTTTAACACAATGGGATACCATTCCATTATTAGTAATAGATGTTTGGGAACACGCTTACTATTTACAGTATAAAAATAATAGAGGAAAGTATGTAGAAAATTGGTGGAATATCGTTAATTGGAAAGATGTTGAAAACAGATTTTTAAAAGCAAGTGAATTAAAGTGGAGACCTTATTAACTGGAAAGCCTAGTAAATTTGCAAAAAGATGTAAAAAAATATAAAGCTATCTTTGGTATGTAGCGCAGTATACTGGGCTGCATATTTTTTATTTCCTAGTAAAGCATGAATTATAGTCATATGCCTGTCTTTCTTTTCATAAACTTGTACAAATCATAAAAGGAGACGAGGTTGTGTTAAATGAAATCACGTAAAATTATTATTTTTACTATCATTACCTCCATTCTGTTCCTTGCTATTCCACAAAAAAGCAGTGCACAAATGTACGTGAGCGCTCAAAGTGCTATTTTAATGGAACAAGATTCTGGACGAGTTATTTTTGAAAAGGATGCATATACGCAAAGAAGAATTGCCAGTATAACAAAAATAATGACAGCCATTCTTGCAATTGAGTCTGGAAAATTGGATAAGACTGTGACTGTCAGTAGTACGGCCATAAAAACAGAAGGATCGTCTATCTATCTACAAGAAGGGGAAAAAATTAAATTAGAGGATTTAGTATATGGCTTAATGCTTCGTTCAGGAAATGATGCTGCAGTTGCAATTGCGGAAACTGTTGGTGGAAGTTTAGATGGATTTGTCTATTTAATGAACCAAAAGGCAGAAGAAATCGGAATGAAAAACACGCATTTTGCTAACCCTCATGGACTTGATGATCATGAAGACCACTATTCTTCAGCATATGATATGGCATTACTTACCCGCTATGCAATGAACAATGATACATATAAAAAAATTGCTGGAACAGAAAGCTATCGTTCTGAAAGCTCCAATGATAAATGGGATCGTGTCTGGAAAAATAAAAATAAACTATTAACAAGTCTTTATGAATATTCAACTGGAGGAAAAACTGGTTATACAAAGAGAGCAAAAAGAACGTTAGTTAGTACGGCTGAAAAGGATGGAGTGTCATATATTGCTGTCACTTTAAATGATCCTGATGACTGGGACGATCATATCAATCTGTTTGAAACGGCTTTTAAGCAATATAAAATGGTACAGGTATTAGAGGAAGGGGAAATAAAAGCAGTTAAAGATAAGTTCTATAAAAATAAAATTTATTTAAAATCAGCTGTTGAATTCCCTGTGACAAAGAAAGAGGAAGATTTATTTAAGGTAGAGTATAAACTAACAAAACTAAAGGAAGACTGGCAAAGAAATCAGGAGGATGTACCTGAAATAGTTGGTGAAGCAAAAATATATTTAGATGATAAGCTTGTTGATAGTGTCCCTATTCATTTTAAACATGATAAGAACAAAGAAACCAAAAGCTTTTTAGATTATTTCAAGAATATGTTTATGGCAATGACTGGGGTTGGCAAGGATGGTTAATTATATTTGGGCTGCCCTTGCTATAATTGGCATTGTTTTTGCAGCTATTAATGGGACAATGGATGAGGTTAATAAAGCAATTTTTTCTGGGGCAAAAGAAGCAGTGACAATATGTATTGGCCTGATTAGTGTACTTGTTTTCTGGCTTGGAATGATGAAAATAGCGGAGCAGGCAGGCTTGCTCCGAAAACTTACAAACCTATTTAGGCCAATTGTAGCAAAGCTATTTCCAGAGGTTCCAAAGAATCACCCTGCAATGGGGTATATATTATCGAATATGATTGCAAATATATTTGGATTAGGGAATGCGGCAACACCATTAGGAATTAAAGCAATGGAAGAGTTGAAAAGATTAAATGGTGGCAAGAATACAGCCAGTAACAGTATGATTACCTTTCTTGCCCTAAACACATCATGTATAACTTTAATTCCGACAACGGTTATTGCAATTAGAATGAACTATCATTCTGCGTCTCCAACAGATATAGTAGGACCAACCATTATCGCAACCATTTTCTCTTGTATTGGTGGGATTTTGATTGACCGCTATTTTTACCATAAGAGAATGCGGAAAGGGTGATGAGTGATGGAAATAATTTCTTTAATCTCATTGTGGATGATTCCTTCCCTCATTGGGTTTATTTTACTGTATGGGACATTTAAAAAAGTTCCAACTTATGAAAGCTTTGTAGAAGGTGGAAAAGAAGGAATTCAGATTGCTTTCTCCATTATTCCATATTTAGTAGGAATGCTCGTTTCAATCTCTATTTTTCGTGCATCTGGGGCATTAGAGTATTTTATGAGCTTTCTCAAGCCGGTATTAGACTTTATCGGGGTTCCATCTGAAGTAGCACCACTTGCCATTATTAGACCGATTTCAGGAAATGCGGCATTAGGAATGACAAGCGATTTAATTTCTACCTATGGACCTGATTCATTTATTGGAAGGCTTGCTTCTGTCATACAAGGAAGCACAGATACAACCCTCTATGTATTAACCGTTTATTTCGGTGCTGTAGGGATAAAGAAGATGGGGGACGCCCTAAAAGTCGGATTACTAGCAGATCTTGTTGGATTTATCGCTGCTATTGTTGTGGTAACTTTAATGTTTGGAAAATAACAACAAAATGTCTTAGGTGAAGTTTTTGTTTAGGAACTTTGTCTTAAGGCATTTTTTTTGTTTTTTAGTTTACCAGATTCTCTCTAAGTGAGTTCTAAAAATGGTTTTTAATTTTGGTAGTATTTAATGAGTAGCACCCCCTAATTTCAAAGATTTCTTTGAAATTTCATCAATTTATGTCATAATTCATAGGAATGGCAAAAAAAGAACGATCAAGCGTTTTGAATTAGTCTATTTTCTAATAAATTGACACTATAAAAATAGGATAAACATTTAGAAATACTTTATAAAAACGATCAATCATTTTTTACTGTTGAGAAATTGGATGAGGTGATAGAGTTGGAAAGACTACAAAAAGTAATTGCACATGCAGGAATTGCATCAAGAAGAAAAGCAGAGGAATTAATCCTTGAAGGAAAAGTAAGGGTTAATGGAAAAACAGTTAAAGAGTTAGGCGTAAAAGTCGGTTCTAACGATAAAATTGAAGTAAGTGGCATCCCTGTAGAAAGAGAAGAACCTGTTTATTTCATACTATATAAACCAAGAGGAGTAATCTCTAGTGTTAATGATGATAAAGGGAGAAAAGTCGTCACAGATTATTTCACTGAAATAGAAGCAAGAATTTATCCAATTGGACGCCTAGACTATGATACATCTGGCATTATTTTGTTAACGAACGATGGAGAATTTGCTAATTTAATGATGCATCCAAAGGGTGAAATTGAAAAAGTCTATGTTGCTAAAGTGAAGGGAATACCAGCGCGGGAAAAAGTAAAGCAATTGGAAAGAGGCATTATGCTAGAGGATGGAAAAACTGCTCCAGCAAGAGCAAAAATCCTGTCTGTCGATAAGAAAAAAGGAACAAGTATCGTTGAGTTGAAAATCCATGAGGGAAGAAATCGTCAAGTAAGAAGAATGTTTGAGGCGATTGGAACACCTGTTATGAAATTAAAAAGAGAAAGATATTCTTTCTTAAATTTAAATGGTTTACAACCTGGAGATGCTCGGGAACTTACTGCACATGAAGTGAAGTTATTGAGAGCAGAAGCACAGAAAAAGAAGGGGTAATTATACTATATATATGATTTCAGCTGGAGAGAGTTTATTTAATACAATGACTTTCCTCTGCTGCTTCTATTTATTCACTGAATATCAGAAAAAGCTTTCTCATTTGTTCTGTTATAAATAGGTAAATCAACAAAAGTTCATAAAAGTGTCACATATGACAATGGGATGATAACAATATCTGCATGATAATAATGCTATAATAAATGTGACAAATAAGAGAAATCATCTAAATAATTTACTATTTAATTGGAAAACTGCAGTATAAATAATAGTCCATAACATACATTGCATTTATTTATACATGTAACATACGAAACATAATAGGACAATATATCGTTTCGTGTATTTTGTTAGGAGGTATGAACGATGGAGAAGGAAATTAAAATCCTAGTGGTAGATGACGAAGAAAGAATTAGACGTCTTTTAAAAATGTACTTAGAAAGAGAAGAGTTTACTGTAGAGGAAGCGGAAGATGGAGTGAGCGCTCTTTCTAAGGCATTAAACACTGATTATGATGTTATCTTACTCGATCTGATGATGCCTGGAAAAGATGGTATGGAGGTATGCAAGGAGTTAAGAGAGAAAAAAACTACTCCTGTTATCATGCTTACTGCTAAAGGGGAAGAAGTAAATAGAGTTCAAGGATTTGAAGTTGGTACAGATGATTATATTGTAAAGCCATTTAGTCCTAGAGAGGTAGTTTTAAGAGTAAAAGCACTCTTGAGACGTTCAACCACCACTACATTTGAACAAAGTGACAGCTCATCAAAGGACGTCATCATATTTCCAGCATTAACCATTGATCATGATGCACATCGTGTATTAGCTAGCGGTAAAGAAGTAAGCTTAACTCCAAAGGAATATGAACTATTATATTTCCTAGCTAAGTCTCCAGATAAGGTATTTGATCGAGAATTACTATTAAAAGAAGTATGGCATTACGAATTTTTTGGTGATTTAAGAACAGTGGATACACATGTTAAAAGATTAAGAGAAAAGCTTAATCGCGTTTCGGAAGAGGCAGCTAGCATGATTGTTACTGTTTGGGGAGTAGGCTATAAGTTTGAGGTTAACAATGGATGAAGTTTTGGCGAAGCGTAGTATTTAAGCTTTGGATAACCTTTTTATTGCTGGTTTCCGTTGTTTTAACGATTCTTACAATCATGCTACTGGAGTATTTTGAGCAATATTATACAGAGCAAACGGAAACTGAATTAACCAATACAGCAACTAAAATATCAGAAATAATGAAAGAACATAATAATCAGACTGGATTAGAAATTGTAGGGGAACTTTTAGATCATTCGACTGGAGCATTCATCATTTCTTCTCCTGACCAAATTTATTATTATCCAGAGAGTCGTCTACAGGAACTCTCCGTTTCTTACATTGAAGAAAATGAAGCATTAAAAAACGTGGCATCAAGTAATGAGCCAACCGTTGTGATGACAAGATGGAAGAATAAGGATGATACACCTGAGCAGGTAGCAATCGTAGGTTCTCCCCTACATGTTAATGGGAATGATGGGGCTGTTTTTATTTATCAGTCTTTACAATCGATGAATGAATCTAAGCAGTCAACAGCTAAATTTATCGTATTAGCTGCTGTTATTGCCGTTATTTTAACGACGATATTTGCGTTTTTCTTATTAACAAGAATTACTGCGCCTTTAAGAAAGATGAGAGAAGCTGCCTTTGAAGTATCTCAAGGGAATTTTTCGACAAAGGTACCTATAATGGCGCAAGATGAAATCGGTGAACTTTCGATTGCGTTCAATGAAATGGCAAGAAGATTACATTTTAATATGAACGCCTTAAGCCAAGAAAAAGAACAGTTGGATAATATTTTAAGTGGAATGGCAGATGGGGTACTAACACTTAATCGAAATGGGAGCTTGCTCCTTACCAATCCACCAGCAGAAAAATTCTTGCAACACTGGTATTATGAAAAAGGCGAATTAAGTGATATGCATGCGCAAATTCCTAATGAACTGAAGAAATTATTTCAGCTTGCCGTCCATACTGGTAACGAACAAATAGATGAAATCACTTTACAAGGCAGAAACTGGGTTATGATTGTTAGTCCCCTTTATAATAAAAAGGATATTAGGGGAGCAATTGTGGTTATTCGCGATATGACAGAGGAACGGAAATTAGATAAGTTGCGGATTGATTTTATTGCGAATATTTCTCATGAACTTAGAACTCCGATAAGTATGTTACAAGGATATAGTGAAGCAATTGTAGATAATATTGCTGAATCAGAGGAAGAAAAGAGAGAAATGGCACGGATAATCTACGATGAGTCATTAAGAATGGGGCGCTTAGTAAATGAATTTCTAGATTTAGCCCGAATGGAAACTGGCTACTTAGAACTAAGAAAAGAACAAGTTGATTTAAATAGCTTTATAAACCGCGTTGCAAGAAAGTTTAAAACAATTGCGAAAGAGAAGGAAATAGTTTTTACTGTTTTTATTTCAGAAGATATCGGTGAATATGAGCTGGATCCAGATCGTATCGAGCA
Source organism: Niallia sp. Sow4_A1 (assembly GCF_052116745.1). Taxonomy (NCBI): domain Bacteria; kingdom Bacillati; phylum Bacillota; class Bacilli; order Caryophanales; family Bacillaceae; genus Niallia; species Niallia sp. Sow4_A1. The sequence continues at coordinate 12,588 of NZ_JBQKKM010000011.1, forward strand.
AGTTTTAACCAATATAATGGATAATAGTTTACGACATACGCCGAGTGAGGGTACTGTTTCTTTACGTGCTCGTTCTGATGATTACGGAGTATATATAGAAGTGGAGGATACAGGGGCAGGTATTCCTGAGGAAGATTTGCCATATGTTTTTGAACGTTTTTATAAAGCAGATAAAGCAAGAACAAGAGGGAATGCAGGGACTGGCCTAGGATTAGCTATTGTAAAAAATATCATTGACGCCCATGGTGGCGATATTTCTGTTTACAGTAAATATGGTCGAGGGACGACATTTTTTATCTTTTTACCTCGAAATAAAGAAGAAAATTAGAGAAAGTGCCGATTCTTCTTGATTCATGAGAAACAATTTAACATAATAGAACATATGGGGGTGTCATGGAAGGATTTTGACCCTACAAGCTATTTTTCCATTTTGTATGTAGGAATGTTACTACATGCAAGTATAACTTGTAAGGGTAAACTTTTCTTGACCCCCTTTTATTATATTTATTCCACTATTAAACTTCTGTAAGACGGAACGCTTGCTAAGTAATTTCATGAAAAATAGGCGGGAGATCAACTGTATGTGAGTGCTCAAAATGTTTCAACTATCAGTATGGGATGAAGAAAAAGTACTGATGATAGTTGCACATTATAAGGAATAAGTAAAAGAAACTAGAATTAATTATAAAATACTGAAACTAATGACACTAAATTACGACTAATATATTGAACGGGGGAGGGGAAAAGATGAACTCCGTTTTTGATGAAATCTATACTAAGTATCATCATGACGTTTTTCAATTTTTATTTTATATGGTAAATCACAAGGAGACGGCAGAAGATTTAGTACAAGAAGTTTATATTCGTGTTCTAAATTCCTATCATCGCTTTGAGGGTAAGAGTACGGAGAAAACCTGGTTATTTAGTATTGCTAGAAATGTTGCCATCGACCATTTTCGTAAACAAAAGAATTGGAAAGAGCGTATTATTGATAAGTTTGACTGGTCCAAACAGCAAATAAAAGCAGATGGATTTCTTCCAGAAGAAATTACCATGCAATCGGAAGAAATGAAGAGTGTTTACAATGCGTTACAATATTGTACAGTAGACCAGAAAATGGTTATTGTGTTTCGATATATTCAAGAACTTTCCATATCAGAGACAGCGAAAACACTTGGATGGACAGAAAGTAAAGTGAAAACAACACAGCACAGAGCATTAAAGGCACTACGGACCTTTTTAGAGGAAAACGGGGGGAAGGAGGATTCTTATGCCGAAACAAAAGTGGAATGATGAAAAAATCAAGCAAACCCTTAAGCAATTGCCATCTATTAAAGATGAACGGAGCCCGGAATTTATTTATCATACTATCCAAATGAGAAAGAAATCTGTTCACAAAACAAGAGTATTCATGCCAATATTGGCGACAGTATGCACAATGATGATTCTATTTATTATTAGTCAAAGTTTTTTGGACAGCAATGAATCATTGGAGAGCGAAAGTAAAGTTGCTGATAATTCTGCTTTAATGAAAAATAGTGTGTCCGAAAAGGTAGAAGAAAATGAAATACAAAATTCTGAAATTACGGATCGGCAAACGAAAATGGCCTCACCGGCTCTTACAAAAGTTGCTATATATCATGAAGACGTAGGTGATTCTGAGGTAATAACCTATCCAATTCCTGATCAAAATATCCAAGTGATTGTTCCTGTTAGCATTTTAGTTGAAAATCCGAATCATTTATCTAGGTTTGATTTATATGTTCAAAATATAGATAAAATGATTGGTGTTAATAAACAGTTAAGTGACTATTTTCCAATTAGTCCAGAGCTGTTTACTTATCATTTAAGTAATAATACCATCGAAGTAGACACGAAACAAAAATTGACGAACATTGGTTCACATTCTGAGGACTTTTTTAATACACTAATTCAGCAGCAATTGCAGACAATTGGTGCAAAGAAAATGATGTTTTATACAGACGGAAAACTAGGAGTTGAGCTCGGTAATCGAAAAGAAACGACTATTGAATATAGTCCGCTGGAAAAACGTGCTTACTTCCTTTTGCAAGATGAATCAACAGAGAAACCATTATATGTACCTTGGGAAAAACCTTATGATACAATTGAAAATGCTTTTGATGCAATGGAAGATGATATGGAAACACATGGATTAACAGCATCAATCCCTGATACAATTGATATTGATAAGGTTTCAAAGGACGAAGGGAAAAGGCAGTTAATTGTCCATTTGTCAAATGAAAGTAAAATGGAAGAGGATCAGAAGACGTTATATGCAATCGAATCTATCCTTTTAACTGCAAAGGACTTTAAATACTCAACAGTTAAGTTTGAGAATACGAAAGTTGAAGCAGTTGGTGAATTTCAATTAACGAAAGAATTAGCTGTTCCAGTTGCTGCAAATAGAGTGGATATAAAAGAATAAAGGGAAAAGAAGCGTAGTTATTGGACGCTTCTTTTTTATGTTTTTGGTCAAATTAATTTTATGAAAATGGTGCTACCCCATGAAATTAATGAGGTCTCTGAAAAACTACAATTTAATGATAATTGTTGGTGGACGACTTTTAAATTTAGGTATTTCATTTGTTTTCCGAGGCGACAGCTCGCTTTCCATGGGGCGAGCGCCGAGCCGCTTCGTCACTGCGTTCCTGCAGGGTCTCGGACTTTCTCGCAGTTCCCATAGGAGTCGAGCTATCGCCTCTCCAAACCAACTTAATATTCGCTTTCAAATCAATAAACCCTTATTTAACTTGGAGAAACTATACTTTTTCAGTGCCCATGAAATTAATAAAGGAAGCTATTTTGAGAAAATATATTCATCCTTTTATCAAAGCTTGGAACAAAATAGGATAAAAAAAGAATAAATGAATAAAATAATTTTTGTTGCCTTTTTAAACAACTATAAGTGACAGAAGGGAAAGATTTTACAGCTGCCTATTCTATAGTTCTAACAATTAACATGTACTCATAAGTTGAAAGAGTAGAAACAGTAGGGACTGTTAGTTAAAAGAAAGAATTGCTAATACATTTTAATAGGAGCAAACAGATACAATGCATGTTTAGTAAAAAAATTGATTTTATTGTATATCTGTATATGAAGAGTAGGAATCTATGTAAATGTCAATTGCAATAGGTGAATTTTAAATGGACCTCTTCATGCAAATTTTCCATACAAGACTGTCTTTTGATACGAAAGGAAAAGGAGGATACTAATGGGAGACTATATTAGGCGAATACTTATAGCCGCTATTATGCTATTATTTATAAGTTTACTGTTTTTAGGGGGCAAGCATTCACAAGCAAAAGCATTTTCCCTCGCTGACCGCACAAAAGCATGGACTTGGCCAAGTGAAGGAATAATAACAGATACCTTTAATACAAGAAATGGGACACATAAAGGAATAGATATTGCAGGAGATCTTGGAGACAAAGTGTATGTGGTAGATGAAGGGGTCGTAACAAAATCCTATTATTCTCAATCCTATGGCAATGTTATTTTTGTTAAACATGAAAATGACTTAGAAACGGTCTATGCTCATCTAAATAAACTGCATGTAAAGGAAAAACAATTGGTAAAAAAAGGGGAATTGATTGGTGAAATGGGGAATACAGGATATTCCTCTGGTGTACATTTACATTTTGAAATACATAATAAAGAGTGGACCATTACAAAAGAAAATGCAATAAATCCAATTTTAGTATTAGGAAATGTACAAGTAGGTCAGACTGTAAAAATAGCTGTGCAAGAAGAGGTAGAGGATGTAGTAACAGAACCCATTCACTCTCCTAAAAAAAATTTGCTTCTAGAGGAAGAAAAAAAGTTGGAAGAAGAGTATATAAAGAGAAGCATGCAGAAAATGGAGCTGGAATTGGAGAAAGAAGATGACTCAGAATATACAACGATACCATATAAGAAGGCAAGTATATATCTAAAAAGCAGTGAGTATCTTATAGAAGATAAAAATGAGGAATTTACTTAGAATGTATAGGAATAGGTAAAGTGAGTTAGTTTCTTTCATGAGAGGAATCAACCGAATCCTTTTATTAAAAAAGGCTAACGGCAAAAAGCGTTCACAAGATACTATCCCGAAGTTAAAGAATAATAGTATTTTGTGAACTCTTTTTGAGTGAAAATAAGTCTTTTATATGTGAAATTGTGAACAATAAATGAAGTTCTAAGCAAACTTCTTCACAAATATTGTTTGTTTCATGTATAATAACAATTGTAAAACAACAAATTAATATTGGTCTATCTTCGGGGCAGGGTGAAATTCCCGACCGACGGTGATGAGTCTTGCACTCAAAGTCCGTGACCCTACTTCGGTAGGTTGATTTGGTGAAATTCCAAAACCGACAGTAAAGTCTGGATGGGAGAAGATGGAGGTTCTGCAATCGTTCAAAATAGCTTTTTAGAACGTTTATTAAGAATGCAACCTTTAAACTACTCCCTCAAGTATATCTTTAGCTTGAGGGTTTTTATTTGCAGTATTCTTAATAAATTGCTGAATCTTTCTTCTTAGGTAGATGGATCCTAAAAAGAAGGAGAGAAGAAAATGAAGAAAAAAATGAATGTAAGAAAGTATGTTTTGATTGGGATGATGAGTAGTTTAGCTTATGTGTTAATGATGCTTAAATTTCCAATTCCACCATTTCCAAGCTACTTAAAAGTTGACTTTAGTGATATTCCAGCTTTAGTTGCAGCACTTATTTTAGGACCTGTAGCAGGAATATTAGTTGAATTGATAAAAAATATATTGGATTATTTAATAACAGGAAGTGAAACAGGAATTCCAGTTGGTCATTTTGCTAATTTTATCGCTGGAATCTCATTTATACTGCCAACCTATTTTATTTATAATAAAATTAAGTCAAAAAAAGGGATGGCTATCGGTTTAACATTAAGTATTTTAATCATGACTGCTTTATTAAGTCTATTTAATTACTTTATCATGCTACCTTTCTATAATGCGTTAATGAAAATTCCGAATGATACTACTATATTAAGACAAACAATTATTTCCGCAATTATTCCATTCAATTTATTAAAAGGGATAATTATTTCAATAATATTTACGTTAGTATTTTCAAAAATGGGTGTATGGATTAATAAACAAATTCCATCACGAAATGTTTAATCTTAAGGGACAGGGAAAAAAGCATGTCAGCTAGCGATAAACACGAATGGTTATGCGGTAATATACGTATAACCATTCGTGTTTTAAGTTTTATCAAGAAGGTTTCAAAACAGTCTGTTGCTATTACTCGCAGTTTGAATACACTGCGCTTTCCGTGAGGCTGCACGAAAAGTATAGTTTCTCCCAATTAAATATGGGGTGATTTATTTGAAAAAGAATGAAATACCCAAATTTAAAAGTCGGCCACCAACAATTATGGTTAAATTGCAGTTTTTCAGTGCCCTCTTTTCGCCTAGTAGGTCACCTTTTTTTCGCTAATCCTATAGGGAGTATCATCTATTACACTTTATACGGCTTAATAAATAAAAAGCAGAAAGGATACATAATTCCTTTCTGCTTTGTTTATGATAAAGAAAACTATTCGAATTTTAGTGGATCTCCATCAAAAGATTCATCCGCAACTTTGATAGAATCAGTCGGACAACCTTCAAAAGCATCTAACATATCATCAAGTAATACCTCAGGGACTTCAACTGTTCCTTCATTATCATCTAACATAACGAATGCAATACCTTCGTCATCGTAATCATAAATATCAGGCGCCGCAGCTCCGCAAGCTCCACATGCAATACATGTGTCTTTATCAACAATTGTATATTTTGCCATGAGTAAAAAAACCTCCAGTGTTATTCATACGGAGTATATACATGACTAGCATACTCCTTACTATTATCTTATTGTAAGACTGAATCTTTAACTTTTCAATAAAAAAGAGACAGAAAAAGTAGAAAGTCAGAATAACTTTTCTTAAAATAGTCAAAAATTCAAGCAGTTTTTAGAAAGATTAATGCTCGCTTCACTAAAAATATTATATGTTGGGAGATCAAAGTTCACTTAATAATTGAATTCATGTTAAAATAAAAGAAATATTACAAACAAATTTCAACAAAATTTGTCGAATATAGAGGAAGATGAATGTATGTCCTTTTTGAAAATAATTATTCTTAACTGTTTATATAAAATGAATGGAGAAAGGACCATATACTCCATCCTTCATATATTAAATGGCAAAAAATCATCCCAAACAATCCAAGATATTCATATCTTTCAGTTAACCTCCTTATATCAGTCCTTTCCTATGTTAGCAAGAGAGCAATTAGAGGAAGTTATTCAAACATTATATAAGGAAAAATGGCTTGTACAGTCTTTAGATAATCATTATTTTATTAATGATACTAGAAAGGGAGAGTTGGAGAATTTGTTAAAGGATAATCCACTTCCAAATTATTTAAATGGTTGGAAATTTCATGCCATTACAGAGCCTTTTTGGCAGAGATTGTCTTTATTTATACAAGTTGCTTCCCATTTGTCTGGAAACAGTATTCGATATATACCAGTACAAAGAAATCCTGTGACCCAATTATGGCTGAAAGAGACTCTCCATTCAATAGCTATAGATAGAAGTAACATTAATAAGTACCTTTATAAAGATTTAGTAAAATGTCTTGAGGAGATTGAAATAAATCCAGCAATCCTGATTAACAGATTAACAGGTTTAAAAAAAATAGGTCTTACGTCAGATCAAGCTGCATTAGAAATGAAAATGGATCCCTCCTTATATCAGTTATCTTTTCTTGCTATTCTTCATTTTATGATAGAAAGAATCCTTTCTAATAAGGAGGACTATTCCTTATTATGTTATATGATTGAAGATAATAAAAAAAATTATACGTTAACGGCTTCAACAGCAAAAACATATGATCTTATTCAAAAAGGCCATAATATAGAGGAAATTGTTCATTTAAGAAATTTAAAACAAAGTACAATTGAAGACCATATTATTGAAGTATTATTAAATGTTCCTGCATTTCCAGTTCATAGTCTGGTGAGCGAGGAAAAAATGACGAGAATTAAAGATAGCATCGAGCAATCATCGTCTAAATCATTAAAGGTAATAAAGCAACAATTACCAGATGTCTCTTATTTTGAGATACGTGTGGTGATGGCAAGGTATGGTGATTCATGATGAAATTAGAAGACAAACTAAAAGAGTACTTTCAATTAACCCAATTTCGTGGAGGACAGAAAGAAACGATTGCGTCGGTTCTTAATCATAGAGATACGCTGGCGATGCTGCCAACTGGAACAGGAAAGTCGTTATGTTATCAGTTTGCCGGAATGCTTCTCGAAGGTACCGTCATCATAATATCTCCACTTTTATCTTTAATGCAGGATCAAGTAGAACAAATGAAGATGAAAGGGGAAAAAAGAGTAGTTGCTTTAAATTCCTTTCTAACACCAGGAGAAAAGCAACGGGTACTTAAACGAATTAACCAATACAAGTATATTTTTATTTCCCCAGAAATGATTTCTATGACTCATATCCTTGAAATTTTTCAACGAATGAAGATTTGCTTATTTGTAATTGATGAAGCACATTGTATTTCACAATGGGGATATGATTTTCGACCAGATTATCAAAAATTAGGAAAAATTCGACAAAAATTGAATAATCCTTTGACATTAGCTTTGACAGCGACAGCTACAGAAGAAATTCGCAAGGATATTAAGAGGTCGTTAAATCTAGAAAATGTTGAGGAGATTATTTATTCTGTTGATCGACCTAATATTGCTATTAATATTGAAGAATTAGCACATACCCAAGAAAAAATGGAGAAGCTTCTTGCAAATATTCAAGCGCTTGATGGGCAGGGAATCGTCTATTTCTCTAGTAAAAAGTTGGCTGAACAGACTGTTGCTTTCTTAAAAGAAAGAGCTTCGAAACGAATAATGGCCTATCATGGAGGAATGTCACAGGAAGACCGAATCCTCGTGCAACAACAATTTCAAGCTGGTCAGCTAGACGTTATTTGTGCTACAAGTGCATTTGGAATGGGGATTAATAAGGAAGACATCCGCTTTATTATCCACTTTCATATGCCTACACAATTAGAATCTTATCTTCAGGAAATTGGAAGAGCAGGAAGGGATGGGAACCAGAGTGTGTCGATGGTTCTTTATACACCAGGCGATGAATGGATTGCTTATCAGTTAATTGAATCGGAGTTGCCAGATGAGCTTCAGATTAATAAATGGAAAGCACTTTTAAGGAAATACCGAACATTTGATGATTGGATGAAAAATGAAAGTTATCAGTTACAAATGCTTTTTTCTGAAATACAGTGGCGAGTTTTGGAATCATATATTGAGCCAAAAAATAAATCAATGGAAGAATTGTGGCATTCTCTAGAATTATATTGTAAGTTCCGTGAAGAAAGAGTGAAAGTAAAAAAACAGAAAATACAAGAACTGATAGCTTGGTTACATTCTGAAACATGTAGAAGAAAGTATATTATGGAATATTTCGGAGAAAAGTACAAAAGCAAAAGAAAAGAAAAATGCTGTGACAGATGTGGATTGGAGTTATCTGATTTCTTTCAAAGTAAGAACAATAGACAGGATATGCCACAAGTTGATTGGAAAGAGCAGTTAGCTTTTATTTTAAATATAAAAAAGTAGGGTATGAAAATGAATAAAGCAAAATATATGGAGTTAATTAACCAATTGACAGATCGTGATCTATTGAAAAATGTATATATGACCCAAGTTATCCTATTAATTATAGCTTTCTTTCTACATATGATTATATTTAGATGGAATCCTCCAATTACCGAGTTATTTAAGTATGAATGGACAGATTTTATAATTGGAATCATTGCGGCACTTGTGGTTGTAATATTGGATATTTGGTTGATGAATCGGTTTACTACTCATTATCATGATGATAGTGGTGTGAACAAACGAATTTTTCAAGATAGACATCCTTTTCATATTGCGTTCATAGCATTAGTAGTAGCATTTAGTGAAGAATTACTTTTTCGTGGTGTCATCCAGTCTAATTTAGGGCTAGTTCTAAGTTGTCTTCTTTTTGCTATTATGCATTATCGGTATTTATTCAATCCTTTTTTATTTGCTAATGTTGTATTAGTAAGTATTGTTATTGGAGTCTTATATGAAGTGACAGAAAATCTTTGGGTTACAGTGATTATGCATTTTCTTATTGATTTCCTGCTCGGCTGTATTATTCGGTTTAATTTGTTTCAAAAGGAAATTTGCGTATCAAAGTGAATGTTCGGTGGAGGAAAAGCTCACTTATTGGGGAACTGTTAGGATGGGATGTAAATGAAAAAAGAAGATCCATATAGGGTTCAAGCTGAATTACAGAAACAACGTTTAGTAAAGGTGACAAAGGAAGAGGAAAAATCCGAGGAACGAGCGGAAGAATCGTCATTGCCTTCAAGAAGCGCTGTTCATAAAAATAAAAAGAAAAAATTTAAAGTTCCAATAATTAGTTTATTAGCATTTATATTTGTGCTCTTGCCAGTTGTCTTATTATTAATAAATAGTTTATTAAATGGAAAAGATTTTTCTAATCTTTTATCAACAGAAAATACTTCTAGTTTATTTGAAAATGTAAATATACAAAAAGAAAATCCATCCAATAATAAATCAAATCAGGACAAAACGGAAGAAGGAGAACAAGAAGAATTAGTGATAGATAGTAATACAACCGAAACAGAAGAAGAGGAAGATGTACCTACAGATAATTCAAAAGAAAAAACGGTAGAAGAAGAGGATAAAGCAACAAAGGAAACGACTGAATCGGAACAAACAAGTGAGAATCCGCCAAAAAATGAAGAAACGGAAGAGGTCATGGAGCAAGCAAATGCAAATGAGAAGATAGTATATCATACTGTCGAAAAAGGAGAAAATTTATATCGAATCGCTTTAAAATATTTCCCTAATGGGGATGGAATCGAAAAAATAAAATCCGCTAATAATATGACAAATGACCAAGTTCAGTTAGGACAAACGTTAAAAATTGTACTTGAACAATAATTAATTAATTCTAACTTGTCCACTAACTACATATATATTTATAAAGCGATTGATAAGTTATGTTGCTTACACATGAGGTCTATGTGAAGAACAGATACTTTAAAATTGTGCTATTTAAAGGAGGGAGCGACTTTGGAAAGTCCAATCTTCCCTGAAGACTATGTGTTAGATGGAACAACTAAAAAAGTTATCCTAAAAATAATCGAGAAAAAGAAAAAATTTGATCTGTTAAAAAGACGTCACATACTCATTATGTGGTGTACTATCTTTACGACCTTTTGTTATTTTCTTTGGCTTTATAAGCAAATTGCTATACCCTATTCCCATTCATTTGCTGTTATGTTTTCCGTGTATGTGGAAGAAAGCATTAATCTTTATATTCTTCTGTTTATAATCGGAGTATTTGGATATATGAATGTATTGAGACAAAAGAGGGATAAAGCAGAAAAAGAGTTCCATGACTTGCGTTGCGAGTTTATTGATAAAAGTAAAGATTTATTTGGGAATAGTGAAACGTGGAACAGACGACATGAAATGTATAATAAATTAAAAGATTTCTACGACATAAATTTATTTCATCAAGCAAAGTAAAAAGGTGTAAGATATGAAGAGGGCTATAAAGAACAAAAGATACCTACGAGGGAGGTATCTTTTTGAATATAAACAGAAAATAACCTTAAAAAATCTTTTTCTGCTGCCGATCATCTTTAATAATTTCTACTGCCTCTCTAAAACGCTGGGAATGTACGATTTCTCTTTGTCTAAGAAAACGGAGGCTATCATTTAAATCTGGGTCATCACTCATATTGATGATCCATTGGTATGTGGCCCTAGCCTTTTCCTCTGCAGCTATATCTTCATATAGATCAGCAATTGGATCTCCCTTTGCCTGTATATAGGTTGCTGTCCAAGGATTGCCTGCAGCATCATGGTAAAATAAGGCGTGGTCATGATTAACATAGTGATCACCAAGACCTGCAGCCTTCAGTTGATCTGGAGTAGCATCTTTCGTTAATTTATATATCATCGTAGCAATCATTTCTAAATGAGCAAATTCTTCTGTTCCTATGTCTGTTAATAATCCAATAACACGATCAGGGATGGAATATCTCTGATTTAAGTATCTTAATGCAGCTGCAAGTTCACCATCTGCACCTCCATATTGTTCAATTAAAAATTTTGCAAGCATTGGATTGCAGGTACTCACTTTAACGGGGTATTGTAACTTTTTCTCATATAACCACATAATATTCTTTTCTCCTTTATCGCAAAATTAAATATTTGAAGTATGTTTACACTTGCCAAGGCCAAGGGGGTGAATCCCAATCCCATGGTGAACCAGATGGGCTATTTCCAAATTGCAATAAAGGTCCATATTTGCTTTCATATAACTTTTTGAATTTTTCTCGTTCTTTTACATAATGGTTAAATTGATTAATAGCATCTTGATCGTGATGATGGGTATCTAAGTATAGGGTTAGTTCGACTAGTACAAAGTCGACGGCTTGGAGCTGTTCTAATAATTGATAATATTCAGGTGGAAGCTGCTTCATAATTTTTTCACTCCCTTATTTTTTTCTCATATGGACTGTAGTAAGGGTCGTAAAGAGCTTTCCATAGAGTGCCTGCTTTTAAAGCTTCCATTGGACTAAACTGAGGAAGGTGTGGTGGCTGAAAACCAAGAAATAAATTGGGCGGCGTTGAGTACACTTTTGTTTTTATCGGTGGACAGGGATCAAACTGACTGATAAAAGGATGATATTCTCTGTAAAATGAAGGCATAATAATTTCCCTCCTTTATAATTGGTATACTTTACATCTTATGTCTAGAAATTAATTTACATGCTTTCTTTTATAGAAGCTCAACTTTTCCTTCTTGCTTTTTTTACAAGTGAAATCTAAAAAATAGGAATATTTTGTTTCCATTTAGCTAATCGAAATAAAAGGAAATGGTATTCTTAAAATTAGTAAAACAAGCTGAAATTGTATTAAAATAAAGGAATCAGCATAAAGGGTAATACGGGGAGGTTTTTATGGTATTTTTATTGGGCGGCTTTATTTTGCTTGTAATTTTTTGTATTGCATTCCTTATCTATATGAAAAATATCGCGAATGAGAATAATGTGAAATATGAGCTATTCTACTTTCCTAACTTTCCTTCATCGATCCATGAAATAACGCTATTTTTTATTTCGGATATACACCGAAGAACCATTGACGATACTATAATCAATGAGGTGATTGATGTAGCAGAGCTGGTAATAATAGGTGGAGACCTTTTAGAAAAGGGGGTAAACTTGGAGCAAACAAGGGAAAATTTACGCAAGCTGAAACAAATTGGACCCGTTTATTTTGTCTGGGGAAATAATGATTATGAAATAGATCGGGATGCATTAGAGAGTTTGTTGAATGAAGAAGACATCGTTTTGTTGGATAATAAAGCAGTATCTTTTATGTCATCAAATGGAGAAGGCTGGTCTTTAATTGGAATAGAAGATTATTCGTTAGAGTATGATGATTTAGAAACGGCACTTCAACAGGTAGAGAACAATAGCTTTAAAATATTAATTAGTCATAATCCAAAAATAATCGAAGAATTAGATGAAGAAAATCAAATTTCTTTAGTATTAAGTGGTCACACTCATGGTGGCCAAATTCGGATATTTGGTTTTGGACCATATGAATTAGGTGGAACAAAGCTAATCGGAAAGACTACTTTGTTTGTTAGTAATGGATACGGCACAACAAGTATTCCTTTAAGATTAGGGGCAAAGCCAGAAACACATATTATTAGAATTCAACACAAACAGAATGAGGAAGAAATATAATTTTTTAAGCCAACAGTTTGAATAGTTGGCTTTTTCATTTTAAATAATCTCACTTAATAATATTACTCACCGATTACTCCTTCTTTTCATAAACTGCATTAAGAGTTTTTTCAAGGAGCAGGAGGCGTAGTCATGCGTTTGGAGAGATTAAATAGTAATAGAATTAAAATCCATCTGACCACCGATGATCTGTATGAACGTGGATTGACCAAGGAAGATATATGGAAAGACTCGATAAAGTGGCAGTATTTTTTTCATGAAATGCTTGAAGAAGCAAATGATTTATTTGATATGGAGATACATGGATCAGTAGCTGTTGAAATATTTTCAATGAAAGCTCAAGGTATGGTAATGATTTTAACCATAACAGAAAATGAATTGGATACAGAAGAAATCTTATCAGAAGGTTTTTTAGAGATGCAAGTAACTGTAGAAGAAACAGTGGATATATTATATGAATTCATAGATATAGAGGATGTTATTGACGCAGGGAAACAATTAGTGCAAAATAATTTTACTGGCGGTTCATTATATAATCTAAATGAAATATATTATTTATGCTTTACAGATATTTCTTCGTACAAAGAAGAACAAATGATTGCTATTCTAAGTGAGTATGGGGAAAGTAGTTTAAAGAGTATATACATTATTGAAGAATATGGAAATACGATAATAAGCGATAATGCTATTGAGACGCTAGTACAGTATTTCTAATTTGTTAGAAATACTAAAGCAGCCTGTATACGTAGAATCATACGAGGATGGGCGGTTAGACAGGTGACACTCGTTTGAAGATATGTGTATTCAGGCTGTGGCTAATAGCAACCAACATATACGAAAATTCCTTTACATATAAATGAGATAGAATGATTTTCCTTTTTATTCTTATGTTTTTTAGAATAAAGTTGCTTTAAAAGCAAATAAAATCATCTATCTTTTTTTGTGATTTTAGAAAATATTCTACATAAAAATTTACAAGTTGATGATTGGTAAAACCTGTTGAAAGTGTTAAAATGAAATGGGGATATCCTTCCCATCATTTTTGTTTGGCCTCAAGTAATTTTATCGAGTAAAGAAATTAGTTTATAGACAAATGAATTAATGATAATTAAATGAGGGTGGGGTAGGACAAAGAATCGTTTAATTGAATATACTGATAGTAGTAGAATATGAAATAAAAAACAGTTATCCACAGTAAAAAATGGATTTATTGATGGAGAATATGCCTGAAGCTGGCAAAATCAGATAGCTTATGTGTTAGTTGATTCTGTATCAAGTTTTCTGACGAATTTTCTTGCATCTTGCAGGTAAAAGAGTATACTATGCTTTGAATTAGCAAATAAACAAGAAATAATAAAATCATTTATGTTTTCGATTCTATAAAAGAAGCTAAATAATTATTCTTATAAAGAAGAACTACAGTTTATAAACTGGTAGTTTTTTAGGAGGATTTATTAATGGTAGCCAACAAATCTAACGAGAAGAATCATGTAGAAGAGCAACACGATGTTTTGAAATCAACACAAACAATAATTCATAAAGCTTTAAACAAGCTTGGTTACTCAGATGAAGTGTATGAATTATTAAAAGAGCCGATTCGAATGATGACAGTTAAAATTCCTGTGAGAATGGATGATGGAACTGTAAAAATCTTCACAGGCTACCGCGCTCAGCATAATGACGCAGTTGGACCTACAAAGGGTGGTATTCGTTTTCATCCGAATGTTACAGAAACAGAAGTGAAAGCACTCTCCATTTGGATGAGTTTAAAATGTGGAATTGTGGACCTTCCTTACGGTGGTGGGAAAGGTGGAATTGTCTGTGATCCTCGTGATATGTCATTTAGGGAATTGGAACGATTAAGCAGAGGTTATGTACGTGCAATTAGTCAAATTGTTGGTCCGACGAAAGATATTCCTGCTCCAGATGTTTTTACTAATTCACAGATTATGGCATGGATGATGGACGAGTATAGCCGAATTGATGAATTTAATTCACCTGGATTTATTACAGGGAAACCACTTGTATTAGGTGGATCACAAGGACGAGAGACTGCTACTGCTAAAGGTGTTACCATTTGTATTCGGGAGGCCGCAAAAAGAAGAGGCATATCTATTGAAGGTGCACGAGTTGTTGTACAAGGATTTGGAAATGCGGGCAGCTTTTTGGCTAAGTTTATGCATGATGCTGGTGCAAAAGTAATTGGTATTTCAGATGCATATGGAGCATTGCATGATCCAGAAGGTTTGGATATTGACTATTTATTAGATAGAAGAGATAGTTTTGGGACTGTTACTAATTTATTTAATAATACAATTTCAAATAAAGATTTACTGGAATTAGATTGTGATATTTTAGTTCCTGCAGCGATTGAAAACCAGATTACAGAACAAAATGCTCATAATATAAAAGCTAGTATTGTGGTGGAAGCGGCAAATGGACCTACAACATTGGAAGCTACCCGTATTTTAACGGAAAGAGGAATATTATTGGTTCCTGATGTATTAGCTTCAGCTGGAGGAGTTACTGTCTCTTATTTTGAATGGGTTCAAAATAATCAAGGGTACTACTGGACAGAAGAAGAAGTAGAAGAAAGATTAGAAAAAGTAATGAGCAAATCCTTTAAAAACATCTATGATACTGCCGAAATGCGTCGTGTAGATATGAGATTGGCAGCATATATGGTGGGGGTTAGAAAAATGGCGGAAGCATCTAGATTCCGCGGTTGGATATAAAATTGGCTAAATCTATTGCTCAATTTACAAAAATCTCCTATCCTTATAGGTAGGAGATTTTTTATTTTGGCACTTTTTAGGGTAAATTTCTTCCACATAGCGATTCCATATTCATTAATAGAAAAGGATTTCTTAAGGAAGTTTACCCTTATGGTAAAATGTTAGGAGTGAACGATTTGAAAAGAGAAGAGGCTATTATCATTGGTGCTGGTCCATGCGGTCTGGCAGCAGCAATCGCTTTAAAGAAAATAAATATAAATCCACTAATTATTGAAAAAGGAAATATTGTAAATGCCATCCATGGTTATCCTACTCATCAGACATTTTTCAGTACAAGTGAGAAGCTGGAAATAGGTGAAGTAGCTTTTATAACAGAACAATATAAGCCTAATAGAAATCAGGCGTTAGTATATTATCGAGAAGTAGCAAAAAGAAAAGAGCTTCGCATTAATGCATTCGAAGAAGTTCTGGAAGTTAATAAAACAGAAGAGCAATCATTTATTGTAAAAACGGAAAAAGCAACATATATTGCTCCCTATATTATCGTTGCAACTGGATATTATGATCATCCAAATTATATGAATGTTCCAGGAGAAGAGTTAGAAAAGGTAATGCATTATTTTAAAGAGGCACACCCTTATTTCAATCATGATGTAACGGTCATAGGCGGGAAAAACTCAAGCGTAGATGCAGCAATTGAATTGGTGAAAGCTGGCGCAAGAGTAACAGTTTTATACAGAGGCAGTGAATATTCTTCCAGTATCAAGCCATGGATTTTGCCCGAATTTGAATCGTTAGTGAGAAAAGGGATTATCAAAATGGAATTTGAAGCAAATGTCGTAGAAATTAAAGAAACGACACTTCTTTATGAAGTGAATGACCAAATTCATGAAATAAAAAATGATTTTGTGTTTGCGATGACTGGATATCATCCTGATCATGAATTTTTAAAAAAAATGGGTGTAGAAATCGAGAAAGAAACAGGGAGACCTATATTTGACCCAGAAACGATGGAAACGAATAGGAATGGAATATTTATTGCTGGGGTAATTGCGGCAGGAAATGATGCAAATGAAATCTTTATCGAAAATGGAAGATTTCACGGTGAGCAAATTGCCAAAGCGATCCTAGAAAAAAATAGATAGGTCCGAATACTCCTTAAACAGAGGAAAAGGGGAATTGACATGTTGGCGATTTTTTCAGCCGGAATAGCGCCTGGATTAGCATTATTAAGCTATTTTTATTTAAAAGATCAATATGGTTCAGAACCAATATCACTCGTCTTGCGGTCTTTTATTTCAGGCGCACTACTTGTTTTTCCAATCATGTTTATACAATATGTGTTACAAACAGAGAATGTTATTCCAGAAGGTATTTGGAGTGCACTGTTTACCACCAGCCTATTAGAAGAATTTTTTAAATGGTTTATTCTTTTTTATACAGCAGTTAAGCATGCTGATTTTGATGAACCTTATGATGGAATCGTGTATGGAGTTGCCGTTTCATTAGGATTTGCGACCATGGAAAATATTCTTTATCTAGTGGCAAACGGACTAGAATATGCTATTGGAAGAGCATTGCTCCCTGTTTCCAGTCATGCACTATTTGGAGTCATTATGGGCTATTATTTTGGTAAAGGAAAATTCATTGTGCCAAGAGGGAAATGGTTGGTATATTCTTTACTTGTTCCTTTCATCCTTCATGGTGTTTATGATTATATATTATCCTGGGAGAAAATTTGGCTGATTTTTATTACCCCATTTATGCTCTATTTATGGTGGCTAGGACTTCGAAAGGTAAAGAGTGCTCGAGAGTTAAGTAATGAACCTATACAAAAAATGACAGGAACATGAATGTATAAAGGAATAGAGGGGAAAATTTACCATTATGCGAAAAATGGTTTCATAAACCTCTATGGAATAGGGATGAGTGGCAATATAAAAAGGCAACAAAGTAGAGTGAATAACTTCACTCTACTTTTTTTGTATAAAAAACCATTTGCTACAAAAAATACTGTTAATGTTAATAGTATTTAGTTATGGGGGTAATAAGCATGAATAAAAAGTTTTTACTCACAAAAATATCGGTCATCCTTTTTGTTTTGTTAGAACTACTAGCATTCCCTTTTCATGATCAAAAAGTGCATGCATTTTCTGAACAAGTTATACAGCATGGTGCTGTAGGGGATGATGTTATTGAATTACAGGCTAGACTGCAATACGTAGGCTATTATAATGGAAAGATTGATGGTGTTTTTGGTTGGCAAACATATTGGGCATTAAGAAACTTTCAGTATGAATTCGGATTGCCAATTGATGGTTTAGCTGGCACTAAGACGAAAGATAAGCTACTTCGTGCAACCAAATATAATGAACAGTTTGTAAAAGAACAAATTAACCGTGGAAAAAAGTTCTCCCATTATGGTGGAGTTGATTTAGAAAAGCAAAAGACTCCGTCTGCTAAGAAAGAGACAACGCAAAAGCAAACAAAAAAACCTAATACTAAAACGGAGAAAAAGCCAAGTAATAATACAGCTAAGAAGCAAAGTGATACACAGAAGAAAGCAAGTAATGGTGGCCAAGCAACCCCGAAAAATAATACTTCTGGAAACCAGAATGGTACGGGGACAAGTGCTGGTGAGGGAGGTACTGCAACAGAGAATAATAACACTCCAGCACCACAAAATACAGCTAATACAAATGGTGGCGAAAATACTACAGGGAAAGAACCAACTGCAGCAAACGTACCAAGTGGATTTTCACAAAATGATATTCAATTAATGGCTAATGCAGTATATGGTGAAGCAAGAGGTGAGCCATATGTCGGCCAAGTAGCTGTTGCAGCAGTAATTCTAAACAGAGTTAATAGTGCTACATTTCCTAATACCGTTTCTGGTGTCATTTTTGAACCACGTGCGTTTACAGCGGTTGCTGACGGACAAATATGGCTAACTCCTAATGAAAGAGCAAAAGAAGCAGTATTAGATGCGATAAATGGATGGGATCCAACGGGTCATGCTTTGTATTATTTTAATCCGGATACAGCAACTAGTGCATGGATTTGGGGTCGACCACAAATTAAACAAATAGGTAAGCACATATTTTGTAAATAGTGGGGTGAGATGAATGTTAAGAGGAATATTAATAGGAGTATTAACACTTGGGATAGCAGGAGTAGCCTACTGGGGCTATCAAGAACACAAAGAGAAAAATGCAGTATTATTAAATGCAGAGAATAACTATCAAAGGGCTTTCCATGATTTAACGTATCAAGTAGATTTACTTCATGACCAAATTGGTACAACATTAGCAATGAATTCACAAGAATCTCTTTCTCCTGCATTGGCAGAAGTATGGAGAATTACATCTGAAGCACATTCAGATGTGGGACAGTTGCCATTAACATTGCTACCATTTAATAAAACAGAAGAATTCCTAGCAAACATTGGTGACTTTAGTTACCGTACTGCTGTAAGAGATTTAAATTCAGAACCATTATCTGATGATGAATATAAGAAATTAGATGAATTGTATAAAGAAGCAGCAGATATCCAAGATGAATTACGAAATGTTCAGCATCTAGTTCTGGAAAATAATCTCCGCTGGATGGATGTTGAAATGGCATTAGCCACAGATAAGCAGTTAGATAATACCATTATTGATGGTTTGAAAACCGTAGAAAATAAAGTGGAAGGTTATCAGGAAACAAGTTTTGGAGTAACAAATGTTAATATGGAAAAAAAGGACGAAAACTTCAAACATTTAAAAGGAAAGAAGATTTCTGAAAAAGAAGCAGAAAATATTGCAAAAGAATTTGCTGAATTTAAAAATCCTGTAGATGTGAAAGTCACTGAAAGTGGAGAAGGTTCAAATTATGGATTCTATAGTGTAACATTAAAGGAAAAAGGTACAGATATAGAAGCCAATATGGATATAACAAAACAAGGTGGATATCCAATATGGTCGATTGTTTCTCGAGATGTAAAAAAAGATAAAATTAGCCTTAATGAAGCGAATAATAATGCTGTGAAATTTTTAAAGGATCATAACTTTAAAAACTTAGCTTTATTTGAAAGTATGCAGTATGAAAACATTGGTGTGTTTAATTTTGTAACAGAAGTCGATGGAGTAAAAATATATCCAGATAGCATAAAAATGAAAGTTGCATTAGATAATGGAAATATCATTGGCTTTGCAGCAGAGGATTATTTAATGGCAAATACAGAAAGAGAAATAAAAGATCCGGTGATATCTAAACAAGATGCATTAAAGAAAATCAACAAACAGGTTAATATTATGGATGATGGATTAGCAATAATCCTTAATGATCTTAATGAAGAAGTGTTATGTTATGAATTTATTGGAACATTAGGAGAAGATACTTATCGGATTTATATTAACGCCGATAATGGAACAGAAGAAAAAGTTGAAAAATTAAAGAATGCTGAACCAGTTTATGAAGAAGTAGTATAATAAAAATAAAAAAGCTGTCAACAGGCTCTAAAAAGGAGAAGGTTGACAGTTTTTTTCTCTTATTCTTAAACTCCAGTAAGACGCTCCATAAGGTGGTATTGCCAAATATAATTTAATCATGCAATAATGATACATGAAAGTAGGTATATAGTTCGGTGTATAGAGTATATTTATGAGTCCTAAGAACTATTTACGGATAGAAGTGCTACAATTAAATAAAAATAAAGTACATAATAAAGGTAGATATAATCCAAAAAAAGGAAAGTGTGAGATAAGTGATTTCAATTGGAGATACATTAATTATTGAACCGATTCATGGAGAAAAAAAAGTTGATCAATATAAAAGCCGTGTTTTAGGAATGGAGGAAAAATCCCTTTATATTGAATATCCCATTCATCTTGAAACAAATAAGCTGATTTTTCTAATGAATGGTGCTCAATTAAGAGTGAATTTTGTTACAAATGAAGGAATCGCTTATTTATTTCATTCAGAAGTAATCGGAAGAAAAAAAGATAATAATGTACCGGTGTTAATTCTTTCATTACCTAGCATAGATCAAATGATTAAAATTCAGCGAAGACAATTCGTACGGATTGAAACAAGTATTGATATGGCTATTCATCCAATGGAAGTAGAGAACTCCTTTCAGCCATTCACAACGGTATCTTTAGATTTTAGTGCAGGGGGAGCTGCGGTTATTGTTCCTAAAAAAATATACTTAGAGGAAAATAGTAAGATAAAAGTTTCATTAGTCTTACCCTTACAGAACGGAGAGTATAATTATTTGCATCTAGATGCGGAGATTAAAAAAATCATTGATTACAATGAAAATAGCAATAAAATGTCTATTGAATTTTTAGATATTGAGCCAGTGGATCGTCAGTCGATGTTAAGATTTAGTTTTGACCGCCAATTATCCTTAAAAAAGAAAGGGCTTGAAATCTGAATAAAGGAATACTAAAACTCCGATACTAACTTTATAGGATGAATTCGTATTGATGATCGCTAGGAAGTTTTACTTTCTTCTCTACGATTGTAGTAGTGGCTAGTAAAAGGAGTGCTTCGAATGAAAACGGTAGAAAGAATTATAATAAAGATAATCCTGCTTCAAATCGTCTTTTTTTTAGTTGGTCAAATATTTCATATGTGGGATATTATCCCGGAAATAAGAACCATTACCCAATATGAAGGAGTTATGGATTCCAATTTTATATCCTTTCTTGAGACTTTTGGAAGAAAATAAAACATGAATGAAGAAATTTGTCTTTTTTTCTTATAATTGTTATATACAAAAATGCTACATAAATAAGCCGATATTAGTGATAAAAAATGAAAAGAAATATGTTAAAATAAAAGATAGTTAAGCCAAATTAAGGCTAGCTCTCCTAATGATGAGATGCTGCTTTTAAGAAGGATTGTATATTCTTTAGAAGCCAACAACGGTTATGGAGAATTTTAATAAGATAATTGGTATATTTGAGCCAGTAGTTCAGGAGGATTTATGGAAAAGAAAATTAGCATTGCAATTGATGGCCCCGCAGCTGCAGGGAAAAGTACGGTTGCAAAGATTGTCGCAGAACAATTAGGATATATTTATATCGATACAGGTGCGATGTATAGAGCATTAACCTATAAGGCAATAAATCATAAATTGAATTTAGAAGAAGAAGAGAATTTAATAAATATGTTAAATGAGACTGTGATTGAATTATTCCCAGGTGAGCAAGGACAATTAATTTTCTTAGATAGCAAAGACGTAACAAAGGAAATTCGTTCAAGTGAAGTAACGAACTCTGTTTCTATCGTTTCGAAGCATAAGCTTGTAAGGGAAGAAATGGTAAGAAGGCAGCAAATGTTTGCAGTAAATGGTGGAGTGGTAATGGATGGTAGAGATATCGGCACCCATGTGATTCCTACTGCTGAGGTGAAAGTATTCCTTTTAGCGTCTGTTGATGAAAGAGCTTTTAGAAGACATAAAGAGAACATAGAAAAAGGATATGAATCTGACTTAGAACAATTAAAACAGGAAATTGCTGCAAGGGATAAATTAGATTCAGAACGTGAAGTTGCCCCCCTTAAGAAGGCGGATGATGCGATTGAAATCGACACAACTTCTTTATCTATTTATAATGTAGTAGATAAAATCATGGAATTAACAAGAGAAAAAATAAGCAATTAATTTTAACAGATAGAAGATCCACTTAATCTTAAAAACTAGTCTAGTGTTTCTTGCTTGACAAAAAAACAAGTTTGTAAGAAGTTTAAAGAGAAGAATTCTTAAAATTCGTATGCATGATAAATTTATTTAAGCTGCAGGATGTTTTTAAACAAATATTTATGCAGGTAGAGTCGAAGGAGGAGTACATATGTCTGAGGAATTAAATGATGTAGTTGTAAATAATTATTCTGTTGGAGACGTAGTAAATGGTCAGATTACGAAGGTAGAAGAAAAACAGGTAATTGTTGCAATCAGTGATAGTAAACTTGATGGGATACTTCCAATAAGTGAATTATCAAGCTTGCACATTGAAAAAGCAAGTGATGTTGTGTCAGAAGGAGACAAGCTTGAATTAGAAGTTATTAAAGTGGAAGAGGATGCCCTTGTTTTATCAAAAAGAAAAGTCGATGCCAAAAAGGCGTGGGATCAACTTGAAGAGAAGTTTAATTCAGGTGAAGTTTTCGAAGCAGAAGTAAAAGACGTTGTTAAAGGCGGACTTGTTGTTGATCTTGGTGTAAGAGGCTTTGTACCTGCATCCTTAGTAGAAGCTCATTATGTAGAAGACTTTTCTGATTACAAAGGTAAGACAATTTCTTTTAAAATTGTCGAACTAGAAAAAGATAAAAGCCGCCTTATTCTATCCCATCGCGCTGTAGTAGAGGAAGAGAAAAGTAAGCAAAAGCAAAATCTTCTTGACTCGATTGAAGCTGGCCAAACACTAACAGGTACTGTACAAAGAATTACTGATTTTGGTGCGTTTGTTGACTTGGGAGGCATTGATGGATTAGTTCATATTTCTCAATTGTCCCATGAACATATTTCTAGCCCAACAGATGTAGTTCAAGAAGGTCAGGAAGTAAATGTGAAGGTACTAAGTGTAGATCGTAATAATGACCGTATCTCTTTATCTATTAAAGAAACACAGCCAGGACCATGGGCGAACATTGCAGATCGTGCTGAAAAAGGTAGTGTACTAGATGGAACAGTTAAGCGTATTGTTTCATATGGCGCGTTTGTTGAAGTGTTCCCAGGGGTAGAAGGACTTGTGCATATTTCACAAATCGCCCATAAACATATTGGAACACCACATGAAGTGCTAAAAGAAGGTCAAGAAGTTCAAGTGAAAGTTTTAGATGTTAACGAAGAAGACCAACGCCTTTCACTAAGTATTAAAGAACTTACAGAGAAAGAAGTGGATGAGGAAGAAGTGTATGAGCTTCCTGAAGAATCAAAAGGTTTCCAATTAGGTGATATGATTGGAGAACAATTGAAAAAGTTGAAAAACTAATTTCTTTGTTTCGTTAAATAGAAAGAAGATATAATAGGGTGGCCATTTTTTTAGGTCACCCTTTTTGCAATGCCTACTTATTATCGTTTAATAATCTGCCTTCTTCAGGACTTTGTAATCGAGTTGAACCATTATAATGAAGTGCTTGGTCACGGTCAGACTCTACTCGGTTACTTTGTTTTAATTTTTTTTCCTGTCTATCCTTAGCCATAGAATTTACCTCCCAAAATAATTAATTGATTCCATTCATGACATGGTCCGTTCACTTCCTTAATGGAAGTTTCTTTTTAGTATTCTACAGAATAGTCGAAACTACATGATGAAAAAAATTCCTTTTGCATAGCAACATATTTCCTTTGTTTACTTGTATCTTTTTCGTTTAAATTACATCCTGCCGAGACATAATGGGAATTAGGAGAGTGAGTATAATGGAGGGATCAATCTTTTTATTTTGTGCATGGTTTATCTGGATTGTTACGACGTTTTTTTTACAAAAAGATAATCCGAAGCGAACTAAATATTCCATTTATGTATTAATAGCAATTGTTTTAAGCCCCTTTAAATGGGAGTGGCATGAAATAAGTAGTTCTGTTTTACTTTTGAGTATATTAATTATCTCGTTTTATTCTACTGGTCGTTTACGATGGAAAACGACTATTTATATTATCATAGCGTCCTTTTTTACGATGTTAGCTTATGCCACATATGAACTGATGGCAATCATTGATCCTATCTGGGTATTTATTCCAGGACCTTGGCTTAAAGTAAGTATATTGTTTGTCCTAGTTATCCTTTTACATAAAAATATAGTCTGTCAAATACTTATTTTGCTAATTGGAAGTAGCACTGGAGAAATATTATTGAGTAGCATTTTAAGAAATTATCAGATGGAATATTATATTGGTTCTTTGAGCTTTTTTGACTATTTAATGCCTGGTGTAGTTGGATTCTTATCCCTATTTTATATAAGAATGACACTAGTAAAATGGGAACAGCATGTATTTATGCTTGAAAAGGAGAGACAAAAAAATATATGAGTAACTTTACTTATCCAATTTTACTTGGAGTAATTGTTGGGACAATATTAAGAATGTATATGCTAAGAACAGATTATCGCCAATATCCTACTTATTTGCATGGGAAAATTATTCATATCGCGCTAGGCTTCATAGCAGCAGGGCTGGGTTCCGTGGCCATTCCTGCAATCTTAAACAAAGATTATACAGCAGTAACTTTCTTAACTGTTGCAGCTTCTCAATTTCGAGAGGTTAGAAATATGGAACGAAATACGCTTACGGAGTTGGATAGTTTCGAAATGGTTCCAAGAGGAAAAACGTATATTGAAGGAATTGCTATTGCTTTTGAAAGCAGGAACTATTTGGTAATGTTTGCAGGTCTTTTAAGCACCTTTGGCTATATTATTTATAATATATGGACAGGTATTCTTGCAGCAATCATCTCTGTAATCATAGCGAAAAAATTGATGTCTGGTGGTCAATTAAAGGATATTGTAGATATTTCATATGCAAAGCCAATGTTTGATGATTCGGGTCTATATGTAGATACCATTTATATTATGAATATTGGTTTGCCAGAGCGGCAGAAGGAAGTCTTAAAGTATGGAATGGGCTTTATCTTGACTCCTAAAAATTTTAATGCCAGAACTACCATTGCAAATTTAGGACAGAGGCAGGCAATTCTATATGATGTGACTACTGCTCTTGGTGTCTATCGAGACTCTGGAACACCCGCATTAGTACCATTAGCTAAACGGGATTTAGAGGATGGAAGGGTGGCTGTATTCGTGCTACCTCAAATACAAAATGAAAAAAAGGCGATTAGTATTATTGGAGCCGTGCCAACGTTAGAAAATGCCATTCGGATGCCCAGTAAACGCTTAGAAAGAGAGGGAGAGATAGAATGAATTTAGAAAAATACATTTTAGCCTCCATTACAACTAATCCAAGCAAAGTCGCACCAGGAAACGGTGTGTATTATTGTGAAAATACGACTGAGATGGAGAATGTTGCCACTAATCTAGAAGCTATATTAGATGGGATTGCTCATAAAATTGGGGAGGAAGTTTATATTATAGTAAAGCATTAAATGCAAATTAGATAAAGTTTTCCAATGAAGAAGGAAGTTTTCAATAGGATTTAGTTTATAAAAGATTAGGGTGTAAGGGAGCGTATATATTTTATAAAAACCAATATATACGAATTAGCGCATACATTGTGAAAAAGTTATAAAAATGATGATTATTGTAAAGAAATGTAGTTTTCTGTTGCTTGGATAACATCTCTTTGATAAACTGTTTTAGTTAGGGGTCTACTTCTCTATTTTAGGGTTAGCCCCTATTTTTACTATTTTTTGTTAAAGGGTATTACTTGAGCAATCGATTATTGGTTTCATTATGTTTAGAATCTTAGGAATAAGTTTTTCATTTTGTTTTTAATCTTGCTTATAAGAGTGTGATTTCAGCCTAAAAAACAACAAATTCGAATGATAAAGAATTCTAATATCCACGAAACTAAAAAGCGGAAGTACTATATTTTCATGTACTTATGTTATAAAGGTAATAAATAATTTAAGAATGTTCTTTAACACTGTGATTACTTAGTTACTATTTTTTTAAGGAATCATGTGGCATGGATAGAATGATTATGTGTGAAGGGAATGATAGCGATGGCTAAACCAGTTATTGCGATAGTTGGAAGACCGAATGTAGGAAAATCGACTATCTTTAATCGGATAGTGGGAGAACGTATTTCAATTGTGGAAGATATACCAGGAGTAACGAGAGATCGTATTTATAGCTCTGCAGAATGGTTAAACCATGATTTTAATCTTATTGATACAGGTGGAATCGATATTGGGGATGAACCATTTTTAGATCAAATACGTATGCAAGCGGAGATAGCAATAGAAGAGGCAGATGTTATTATCTTTATAACAAATGGTCGTGAAGGGGTTACTTCTGCCGATGAAGAAGTTGCAAAAATATTGTATAAAGCTAAAAAGCCAGTTGTTCTTGCCGTTAATAAAGTAGATAATCCGGATATGAGAGAACAAATCTATGATTTTTATGCATTAGGATTTGGCGAACCATTTCCAATTTCAGGATCTCATGGTTTAGGTCTCGGTGATTTATTGGATGAAGCTGCAAAGCATTTTCCTAAGCATGATACAAAGGATTACGGTGATGATATTATTAAATTTTCTCTTATTGGGAGACCAAATGTAGGGAAATCATCCTTAGTTAATGCAATGTTAGGAGAAGATCGAGTAATCGTTAGTAATGTAGCTGGTACTACTCGAGATGCAATTGATTCTGAGGTAACGGTTAACGGAGAAAAGTTTGTTATTATCGATACAGCAGGAATGAGAAAAAAAGGAAAAGTATACGAATCTACAGAGAAATATAGTGTATTACGAGCATTGCGAGCAATTGAAAGATCGGATGTTGTTTTAGTTGTTATTGATGGAGAAGAAGGAATTATTGAACAGGATAAAAAAATTGCTGGATATGCACATGAAGCTGGAAGAGCAGTGATTATTGTCGTGAATAAATGGGATGCAGTAGAAAAAGATGAGAAAACAATGAAAACATTTGAACAAAATATTAGGGAACATTTCTTATTCCTTGATTATGCTCCAATTGTTTTCCTTTCAGCAAAAACGAAGAAACGGATTCATACATTAATACCGATGATTAAAGTTGCTAGCGAAAATCATACTCGTAGAGTGGAAACAAGTGTGTTGAACGATGTTATAATGGATGCTGTAGCGATGAATCCTACTCCAACCGATAAAGGTAAACGATTGAAAATATACTACACTACCCAGGTTGCGGTTGGACCACCAACTTTTGTCGTTTTTGTCAATGATCCAGAATTACTTCACTTTTCTTATGAGCGATTTTTAGAAAATCGTATTAGAGATGCATTTGGTTTTGAGGGAACACCGATTAAAATCTTTGCAAGAGAAAGAAAATAATAGAGGTGTAAAGAAGATGAAAATTCAAAAAACTGTAGCGATGATTGGTGCTGGCAGTTGGGGAACAGCACTTTCATTAGTACTTGGCGATAATGGTCATACTGTTCGTATTTGGGGTAAAGATGAGAAAAATATTGCAGAGATCAATAATTTGCATCAAAATAATAAATATTTACCAGGTATAACCTTACCTAAAGAAGTAGTCGGAACTACATCTTTAGAAGAAAGTGTTCGCAATGTTGATTTTATTATTTTAGCTATACCAACAAAAGCGATGCGAGAGGTTATTCCGCAATTGCTTCCATATATAAACGAACCAAAAACAATCATTCATGTTAGTAAAGGAATTGAGCCTGAAACGTTAATGCGTATTTCTGAAATTATCGAGGAAGAGATACCAGAAAGTAAACGAAAAAGCATTGTTGTATTATCAGGTCCTAGTCATGCAGAGGAAGTGAGTCTTCGACATCCGACGACCGTTACAGTATCATCCAAGAATATGACCGAAGCAGAACTTGTTCAAGATTTATTTATTAATCATAATTTCAGGGTTTATACAAATCCAGATCTTATAGGTGTTGAAATTGGCGGAGCATTAAAAAATATCATTGCAGTTTGTGCAGGTATTGCAGATGGTTTAGGATTTGGTGATAATGCCAAGGCAGCTTTAATAACAAGAGGACTTGCTGAAATGGCTAGGCTGGGAACAAGAATGGGAGCAAATCCCCTTACGTTTGCAGGTTTGACTGGGATTGGAGATTTAATTGTTACATGTACAAGTGTCCATTCTAGAAACTGGAGAGCTGGTAACATGCTTGGAAAAGGCCAAGTGTTAGATGAAGTTCTTGCTCAAATGGGTATGGTTGTGGAAGGAATTCGGACTACAAAAGCTGCACATCAGCTGTCAGAAAAATATGGTGTTACGATGCCTATTACGAATGCTTTATTCCAGATTTTATTTAATGATCAAGATGCAAAAGCTGCCGTAGAGAGCTTAATGGCAAGAGGAAAAACGAATGAAATGGAAGATTTAATAAACATCCTTGCCTCTCAGTACATAGAATAAGAAAAAGATGTGTATTTTTCATCCTTTCTTATAAAAGGATGAAAAAGGAATCTTTTTAAGCAAATATAGGCGTTTTAATGGTTCGAAAATGGATGTAATAACATAAAATGTTTTGAAGCAACCTAGTGGAATGAACAGGGTATGGGTCAAATAGTTGATGGATAATCAAAGTGAAAAGTTTCCCCTACTTTTTACTTTGATTTTTTTATTTTTCCCATTTTTAAACTTCAGGAAGAAGCAACAGAAAGCTTAGGATAATTTGAGGAAGAAAGTGGAAGATAAAACTATCCGTGAAGGTTAAATTGCCTCAACTACCCATTAGGTGTCAGGAAAGAAAGCATCCACAAATGGAAGTTCGCTTAAATCATAGTGATGATTTAGTTTAAATGCTTTATTATAGAGATGTGTGAAAACCTTGAAACATGTTGGTTAACTAGAAAGACTGGCTGATTAATATTATTTTCCCTTCCTTGTCTCTTTTCTATCTTTTTTCCAAACAAAAATGTCATATCCCTTCTCTTCATGTATATATTGAAGAGAAGGTTTTTTATTTTATCTATGAGTGTTTTTTATGAATTAGGTAAATTTCAGAATCAAATAAAAAACGTATGGATGGGTACCATTTTTACGTTCATAAACAACTAACTTGCTAAGTAAATATAAAAACTAGCAAAAAAAAGGAGGGGAAAATAAAAAATAAGTCATAAAGAGATAGGACAACATCATAAATATATATTGTCTAATAGTATTAAAAGGATAATTCTATCCCATGTACTAGGAAAAGTTCAGGAGGGGATCACTTGGAAAAGGTAAATATTTTTAAAGATATTGCCGAAAGAACGGGCGGTGATATTTACTTAGGTGTAGTAGGTGCAGTACGTACTGGAAAATCAACTTTTATAAAAAAATTCATGGAATTGGTCGTAATTCCGAATATGGAAAATGAAGGGGAAAGAACAAGAACAAAAGATGAGCTTCCTCAAAGTGCAGCAGGAAAAACGATTATGACAACAGAACCGAAGTTCGTTCCAAATCAAGCGGCCTCTATTAAAGTAGATGAAGGGTTAGAAGTAAATATTAGGCTTGTTGATTGTGTTGGCTATACAGTGCCTGGAGCACAAGGATATGAGGATGAAAATGGGCCTAGAATGATAAATACACCATGGTATGAAGAACCAATTCCATTCCATGAAGCTGCTGAAATAGGAACTAGAAAGGTAATTCAAGAGCACAGTACAATTGGAGTAGTTATTACAACAGATGGTACTATTGGCGATATTCCAAGAAGTAACTATCTAGAAGCTGAAAATAGAGTAATTGAGGAATTAAAAGAGGTTGGGAAGCCGTTTATTATGATTATAAACAGTGCACAGCCATATCATCCCAATACGGAAGCATTAAAGGATGAGCTTTCTGAAAAATACGATATCCCAGTAATTGCGATGAGTGTAGAAAGTATGCGTGAAGCAGATGTTTTAAATGTAATGCGTGAAGCATTATTCGAGTTCCCGGTATTGGAAGTAAATGTGAATTTACCGAGCTGGGTAATGGTATTAAGAGAAAATCATTGGTTAAGAGATAATTACCAAGAAGCAGTAAAAGAAACAGTAAAAGACATTAAGAGATTAAGAGATGTAGATAGAGTTGTCTCTCAATTTAGTGAATATGAATTTATTGAAAATGCTGGTCTAGCTGGCATTGAAATGGGCCAAGGGATTGCCGAAATTGATCTATTTGCACCAGATGAGTTATATGATGACATTTTAAAAGAAATTGTCGGGGTAGAAATTAGAGGAAAAGACCACTTACTAGAATTAATGCAAGATTTTGCCCATGCAAAAACGGAATATGATCAAATTTCAGACGCATTAAAAATGGTGAAGCAAACAGGTTATGGGATTGCTGCTCCATCCTTAGTTGATATGAGCTTAGATGAACCTGAAATCATCCGTCAGGGATCTAGATTCGGCGTTAGACTAAAAGCTGTAGCGCCTTCTATCCATATGATTAAAGTAGATGTTGAAAGTGAATTTGCTCCAATTATTGGATCGGAAAAACAAAGTGAAGAATTAGTCAGATATTTAATGCAGGATTTTGAGGATGATCCATTATCAATTTGGAATTCAGATATTTTTGGAAGAAGCTTAAGTTCAATCGTCCGAGAAGGCATTCAAGCTAAACTCTCCCTTATGCCAGAAAATGCTCGCTATAAATTAAAAGAAACATTAGAAAGAATTATCAATGAAGGTTCTGGTGGACTAATAGCAATTATTTTGTAAGAACTCTATTTTAGGGTTCTTTTTTTTTATTTTATTTCGAGAAGAAAGCGAAATTTGGTATAAAAAAAGCCTAATAGAGGCATTTTATTTATTCTTATACCCACCATTTACTTAAGTGAAACAATGGAGTTATAGTTCTTTTTACGTTTTAATTTTGGTTGTAAATGGAAATTTTATGGTTTTAATGTTACGCTTTTATTTCAAAATAAGAAAATATCGCTATCAATACATAAAATTTCTTGATATGCATAAACGATTATGATAATCTTTTAAAGGAATTAGCGTTATATAAGGTTTCTTATTCTTTATGTAAGGGTTAAGTTACTTTATACTTGAATACTTCTTTGAGTGAACAAATGTATGTCATTTAAGAAAAAATTCGGTAGGACGTATATAATTCCGTTAATTTGTTTACAAATAAAGATATGAAACTAATTTTAGGCTTTTATTTGAAACACTCGGGAGGAGGTGAAAGGCATGAACAAGACAGAATTAATCAATGCAGTTGCTGAAGCAAGTGAACTATCAAAAAAGGACGCTACTAAAGCAGTTGACGCTGTTTTCGATACAATCTTGAATGCTTTAAAAGATGGTGATAAGGTTCAACTTATCGGTTTTGGTAACTTCGAGGTACGTGAACGTGCGGCTCGTAAAGGTCGTAACCCACAAACTGGTGAAGAAATTGAAATCGCAGCAAGCAAAGTTCCTGCTTTTAAACCAGGTAAAGCACTTAAAGACGCAGTGAAATAATTACATATAATAGTATTTCACTAAAACCGCGAAATTATCGCGGTTTTTTTTTATGAGTTTTTTTATAAAATAATGATGATTGAAATGAAAGGAGAAAAAGGAATAAGAGAGAATCTTTCCAAAGTAGCTATTGTACCCCTTTACTTTCTCTTGTGATATAATAAATAAAATATGTGATTGAAATGGAAAAGTTCTGTTTAGTGCTGTTTTCTAAAAGATTGGTGTGTTTCCAATAGAAAAAACCAATAAATTCAATAACTAATAAATCTGAATACACGTAGACTCCTATGGTAGCGGCTCGGCACTCGACCAATGGAAAGCGAAGTGTATTTAGGCTGCGGGTCATAGCAACAACTTTACATATAATAAAGAATAATATTTCGACAGTTTTTAGAGATTGGCATGAATAGATAATAGCGAAAGAGGAATAAATGGGGAACAAGGGTGATATTATGGCTATACAAGAATTAATAGAGAGTGTAAAAATCAAAGTAGTTGAAAAAACCTCCAATCATTATTTACAAAAACATATACCAAATCCAATTTTGGATGAACATAAGCTTTTACTAACAATAACAGTCTTATTACAGGCAAATGTAAAAAAACAGGATATTATTACCTATGCAACAACAATTACACTTATTCAGATTGCCCTTGATACCCATGAGCTCGTTACAAATGATAAGATGCATAAGGGAAATGAACGAAGTAGACAATTAACGGTATTAGCAGGGGATTTATACAGTGGGCAATACTATAAAATATTAGCTGAAATAGAAGACTTTAAAATGCTTAAGTTTTTAGCAGAAGGCATTAAAGTGATTAATGAGAATAAAATATTCTTCTACCATCATAGCGCAAAGGGAATAGAGCAATTAATAAAAAGTCTAAAAGATATTGAAGGAGCATTAATCCAAAAGCTAGTCGACTACTATCAAATGGATGGATGGAAAGCTTTTGTGGAAGAATTTTTGTTTCTTCATCGAATTTGCAAAGAAAAAGAGTTGTTTGATCAAACGAATAGTTCAATGGTAGTAGATGCTTTTTTTAAGTATGAGAATAAAAATAAATTAAATTCAATAACTAAAAATAATAAAGATGCAATGATGGATAAATATATAAAAGAGGCAAGTTTACGTGTAGAAGAGTTGTTAAATAGTCTTCCAGCATTGCAAGAAGAATTTAGAGAAACCGCCTATCGATTTTTGAATAAACTAAGCAAACAACAATTGTACGTAGAGGAAGGGTAAATAATAATGCAAGAGCAGCAGTCTAAAGAAGAAAAGGTACATAATGTATTTGAAAAGATTTATGGGAATTATGATAGAATGAATTCGTTAATTAGCTTTCAGCAGCATAAATTATGGCGAAAAGACACGATGAAGCGAATGAATGTGCCTAAAGGTTCAGCATGTTTGGATGTATGCTGCGGAACAGCTGATTGGACAATTAGCCTAGCAGAGCAAGTTGGCCCTAACGGGGAAGTGATTGGTCTTGATTTCAGTGAAAATATGCTAAGCATAGGAAAGCAAAAAACAGCTGAGTATAAAAATATACAGCTAATTCACGGCAACGCCATGGAGTTACCCTTTGCAGACAATCATTTTGATTTTGTAACAATCGGCTTTGGTTTGCGTAATGTTCCAGACTACTTAACTGTTTTAAAAGAAATGAGAAGAGTAGTAAAGCCTGGAGGGATGGTTGTTTGTTTAGAAACATCGCAACCAACAATGCCAATTTTTAGACAAGGCTACTATATGTATTTTAGATATATTATGCCGATTTTTGGTAAACTTTTTGCTAAAAGCTATAAGGAATATTCATGGCTACAGGAATCAGCGCGAGATTTCCCAGGTATGAAAGAACTAGCTATGATGTTTGAAGAAGCAGGATTAAAGAGAGTAGGATATAAAGCTTATTTTGGCGGTGTTGCTGCAGTTCATTTTGGTTATAAGTAATAATCTCAATAGTGATGAAAGTCCTGTAAGGGAGAAAAGCTTTTTAGCTGTTTAAAAATTTTATTTAGATATGGGAATAGCTGGAGTAGTCTAAATAGAAGTGGAGAAAATGTTTAACAAGGTTCGCCGCTGTTTTAGCAAAAATGGAAAGTATATTAAAGGCTACTATAAGAAAAAAGAACTAGAAATAATGTCAAGGAAATACATAATTATTTTAAAATATGGATACAAGTTGGGTGAGTAGTTGGTGAAATTAAAAATGATGTACTCATTTTTGAATTCGGATATTGAAAAAATTGAGAGAGAATTAGAAGAAACCGTACAGGCAAACTCTATTATATTACGTGAGTCTTCCTTGCATTTACTACAAGCAGGTGGAAAAAGAATACGTCCGATATTTGTATTGCTTGCAGGGCAATTTGGAAATTATGATATCCATAAAATAAAAAAAGCAGCAGTTTCGTTGGAATTAATTCATATGGCATCATTAGTTCATGATGATGTAATAGATGATTCTGATTTAAGAAGAGGTCAGCCTACTATTAAAGCAAAATGGGATAATAAAGTAGCGATGTATACAGGGGATTACATTTTTGCTCGGTCAATGGAAATTATGAGTGATATTAATAAGCCTGATGCCCACAGAGTACTTGCTAATACAATTGTGGAAGTCTGTATCGGCGAAATTCAGCAAATAAAAGACAAATATCGATTTGATCAAAATATTAGAGATTATTTTCGGAGAATAAAAAGAAAAACGGCTTTATTAATTTCAGCAAGTTCTTTAGTAGGTGCGATTGTTTCGGATGTTGAAGAAGAATTCCAGCAAAAGTTGCATCAATTCGGGTACTATGTTGGTATGTCTTATCAAATCATAGATGATGTACTAGATTTTGTTGGGACAGAAAAAGAATTAGGAAAGCCAGCAGGCGGGGATTTACTTCAAGGAAATATTACATTGCCTGTTTTATTTGCAATGGAAAATGAAGAGGTTCGCAAAAAAATAATCACTGTCCATGAAGCAATGTCAAAACAGGAATTAACGGAGGTTATTACAAGCATTAAAAATACAGATGCAATCGATCGTTCTCTTCAAGTAAGTGACCTGTATTTAAATAAGGCCCTCTTAACTATTCGTGATTTGCCGAATGGAAAAGCCAAATCGGCACTAGCTAATATAGCAAAATATTTGGGTAAACGTAAATTTTAGCAATTGTAACAGTACCTATTACATATGAAAGCGTTTAAAGATTCTTTTGCAAAATTCGAATTTTTGTGTTAAGTTCTTTTCATGAATAACCATTTTTGCTAGTCTAATACATATGGTAGGAGTGAGCTTATGGAAAGAACATTTCTAATGGTAAAGCCAGATGGTGTACAAAGAAATTTAATGGGGAAAATAATAGCCCGGTTTGAAGAAAAAGGTTTCCAACTCGTTGGAGCAAAGCTTATGCATATTTCGGAAGATTTAGCAGAACAGCATTATGCAGAACATAAAGGTAAGCCGTTTTTTACACAATTAGTAGATTTTATCACTTCTGGTCCTGTATTTGCAATGGTTTGGCAAGGAGAGGAAGTTATCGCAAAATCGAGAATAATGATGGGGAAAACAGACCCTCTAGAAGCTTTGCCAGGTACCATTCGTGGCGATTTTGGAGTAGTAAAACATAAAAATATAATTCATGGATCTGATGGAAAAGAAAGTGCGCAAAGAGAAATATCCCTATTTTTCGATGAGGAAGAATTAGTAGAGTATCATAAATTATTAGATAATTGGGTTTACTAACTTTTGGTTATAATAGCTGTCCTGTTCATCAGGACAGCTATTTATATGTGGATAAACGATATTATCAGGTAGCGTTCCCCGTGTTTCCTTTATCTCAGTCAGAGCCCTCCAGTTTGTACGACGATAAACAGGCGCCTCCACATTTCGATTAATTATATGAATTATCGGAATAAAATTTGGCCCTTTTTGAGGAAAATCGTATATACTAAAAAAGAAGTTGATTTTATGATGGTTGTGAGGAAATTACATGGAGAAGGATTTTCAAGATTTTATTAAGAATTTCTATAGATTATCAGGAATAGATTTGTCTTTATATAAAGAGGCACAAATGAAAAGAAGGTTGACATCTCTTTATGAAAAAAGGGGTTTTACTTCTTTTGCAGATTATTTTAAAGCAATACATACGAATAAGAATTTATTGGACGAGTTATTAGATCGGATGACAATTAATGTTTCTGAATTTTATCGTAATTATAAACGGTGGGAGGTTTTAGAGAAAAATATATTGCCCGATCTCCTTAAAGCTAAAGCGCAGATGAAGGTATGGAGTGCTGCTTGCTCGACAGGGGAAGAGCCATATACATTATCAATGCTTCTTTCCAATGAAATGAAGGCAAAGGATTTTCAAATCCTTGCAACAGATATTGATGTTAATGCATTGGAACGTGCGAAAAATGGTGTGTATTTAGAGAGAGCATTAAATGAAGTGCCAGTGGCGCAAAAGAATAAGTATTTTGAACAGCAAGGCTCGATGTATAAAATAATGGACGAAGTGAAAAAAAACGTCACATTTAAAAAACAGAATTTATTGGCGGATTCATTTGGTGGCCCATTCGATTTAATCGTTTGTCGAAATGTTTTAATATACTTTACAGAGGATGCAAAAGATTTGCTTTATCACAAATTCGCTCAAGCCTTAAGACCTGGTGGGATTTTCTTTGTCGGTAGTACAGAACAAATTTTTACCCCCGCAAAGTATGGCTTAGAAACAGCAGATACTTTCTTCTATCGTAAAATATAAGCAATGGCAAAACAACCACAAGAATATCCCGTTGTTTTGCCATTGTTTAAATAATTACTGTATGGTCATCCTTTGAATTTACAAGAGATTTAGATGATTTTGCAAAGATTTTTAGGTTTTTCTCTATTCATAACTGGATAGGTATGTTATATTGAAACATAATTACTTTAAAGCGTTGAAGGGAGAAAGGATTTATATATGAGATACTTAACATCTGGGGAATCGCATGGTCCCAAACTAATTACTATTATAGAGGGTCTTCCTGCTGGAATGCCTTTATTAGCGGAAGATATAAATGAAGAATTAGCTAGAAGACAAAAAGGCCATGGTCGAGGAAGAAGAATGCAAATAGAAACAGATACCGTGGAAATCGGTGGTGGAATTAGACATGGTTATACGTTAGGTTCACCTGTTTCTTTAATTGTAGAAAATAATGATTGGAAACATTGGACTAAAATTATGGGTCAACAGCCAATCGATGAAGCAGAAGCAAATGAAATTAAGCGGAAAATTAGCCGTCCAAGACCAGGCCATGCTGATTTAAACGGTGCTATTAAATATGGTCATCGAGATATGAGAAACGTATTAGAGCGTTCGTCCGCACGTGAAACGACCGTTCGGGTGGCAGCTGGTGCAGTTGCGAAAAAGCTGCTCTCTTTATTGGGGATTAAAATTGCTTCCCATGTTGTGGAAATAGGCGGAGTGAAATCCAATGTTACGAATTATGCATCAATCGAGAAGCTTAGGGAAATAACAGAGAATTCCCCTGTCCGTTGTTTAGATGAACAAGCAGGCGCTGAAATGATGAAGGCGATTGATGATGCGAAAGCAAGTGGTGATTCTATTGGAGGCGTAGTAGAAGTAGTTGTGGAAGGTATGCCAATTGGCGTCGGCAGCTATGTTCATTACGATAGAAAGTTAGATGCGAAGCTTGCTAGTGCCATAATGAGTATTAATGCATTTAAGGGTGTCGAGATTGGTATTGGTTTTGAAGCGGCGAGAAAGCCAGGAAGTGAAGTCCATGATGAGATTATCTGGGATAAAGAAACAGGATATTCTAGAAGAACGAATCGTTTAGGTGGTTTAGAAGGTGGAATGACAAATGGCATGCCAATTGTTGTTAGAGGGGTTATGAAGCCGATTCCGACACTTTATAAACCATTAAAGAGTGTTGATATTGATACGAAAGAAGAGTTTACAGCAAGTATTGAACGGAGTGATAGTTGTGCAGTGCCAGCAGCTTCAGTTGTTGCAGAGCATGTTATTGCATGGGAGCTTGCTTCAGCTATCGTTGATCAATTTTATTCTGATCGTTTCGAAGGACTTGTTGCTAATATTAGAGAGCATAACAAACATGCGAGGGAATTCTAATGCCCACTGTTTCAATTCAAACTTCGTCGAAACAATATGATATGTGGATTGGGGAACATGTCATTAAACAACTACATTCGTTTATTCAAAGTAAATTTGAAGACGTAACGAAAATATTGATTATTACTGATGAATCCGTAAAGAAGCTACATTTAGCAACAGTAGAAAAAGAACTTTCCTCTCTCCCTGTTATAACATAT
This sequence comes from Niallia sp. Sow4_A1, assembly GCF_052116745.1. Taxonomy (NCBI): domain Bacteria; kingdom Bacillati; phylum Bacillota; class Bacilli; order Caryophanales; family Bacillaceae; genus Niallia; species Niallia sp. Sow4_A1. Next base: position 50,612 of record NZ_JBQKKM010000011.1, read on the forward strand.
ACAGTACCTGCAGGGGAAAAGGCAAAATCATTCGATGTTTTTTATGCTTGCCTTACCTATATGCTAGAACAACATTTAGATAGAAAATCACTAGTTTTGGCATTAGGTGGTGGAGCAGTTGGGGATTTAGCTGGCTATGTAGCTGCATCCTTCATGAGAGGTATTCCCTTTATTCAAATACCTACAACTGTTTTAGCTCATGATAGTGCAGTTGGTGGAAAAGTTGCGATAAATCATCCTCTTGGAAAAAATATGATTGGTGTTTTTAATCAGCCAGAAGCGGTTTTTTATGATACAACCTTTTTGTCTACTCTGCCAATTCAGGAGCTGCGTTCAGGGTTTGGTGAAGTGATCAAGCATGCATTAATAAGTGATTCACAGTTTTATCAAGATTTGACTACTAATATAAATAACTTATCAAAAGTAGACATAGCTTATTGGTCTGAAATACTAGAAAAGGGAATTCTAGTTAAACGATCTATTGTAGAGAAAGATGAAAGAGAATCAAATATACGAGCTTTTTTGAATTTTGGTCATACGCTTGGGCATGCAATTGAAGCGGAGATGGGCTATGGTAAATTTACGCATGGGGAAGCTGTCGTAATCGGAATGATTTTTGCATTAAGGTTAAGCAAGAAGAAATATGATATAGCCTTTTCAATGGAGGAATACATAAAGTGGCTCCAATTACTTGGTTATACCTGTGATATTCCAGTGAATTTAGAAATAAACAATTTAATTAATCGAATGAAGCAAGATAAGAAATCGATTAATGGAACAATCCGTTTTGTCTTACTAAAAGAATTAGGTAAACCTGTTTTAGTAGAAATAGGTGAAGCGGAAATTAGAGAAGAATTAGCTATATTTAAAGGTGGGAAGTAGATGATTAGAGGAGTTAGGGGAGCTATTACGGTTGAAAATAATGTAGAGGCAGAGATATTATCAGCTACAGAAAGCCTTTTTAAAGAAATGATAAACTCCAATCAAATTAAAGCGAGCGATGTTGCCTCTGTATTTTTATCAGTAACGGATGACATTAATGCAGCTTTTCCTGCAAAAGTGATTCGTATGCAAGAAGATTGGATATTTGTTCCGGTAATGTGTATGAAGGAAATAGCAGTTCCCAATTCATTAGAGAAGTGTATTCGTATTATGATGCATTGGAATACAGAACTTTATCAGGATGAGATTCAACATATTTATTTAGAAAAGGCAATTCAATTAAGACCAGATTTAACAAAACAATAAATAACTTTTGGGGTGAAAGAAAATGAAGTGGAAAGAGCAGCTTTTAAATTTAAAAGCTTATCAACCAGGTAGAACGATTGAAGAAGTAAAAAAACAATTTAATTTAGACCGAATTGTAAAACTTGCCTCCAACGAAAACCCTTTTGGAAGCTCTCCGAAAGTTTTAGAGGCATTGAAAAAAGTAGATGGCTCGTATGCTTTATATCCAGATGGATATGCTACAAACTTACGCTATGCGCTTGCTGATTTTCTAAAAGTAACACCAGAAGAGTTAGTGCTTGGTAATGGATCGGATGAAATTATATTAATGATTTCAAGAGCTCTACTTAGACCGGGATTAAATACTGTAATGGCTAGTCATACATTTGGTCAATATAAGCATAATGCAATTGTGGATGGTGCAGAGGTTAGAGAAGTGCCCCTAACAGAAAAAGCAGAGCATGATTTACCTGCGATGCTTGCTGAAATAGATGAAAATACTAGTGTAGTGTGGTTATGTAGTCCTAATAATCCAACTGGTACATATATTCCAGAAAATGAATTAGTTTCTTTCTTAGAAAAGGTACCAGAAGATGTCTTAGTGGTATTAGATGAAGCGTATTTCGAATATGTAGTTGCGGATGATTATTATGATTCTATTTCACTGACAAGAAAATTCAGCAATCTTATTGTGCTACGAACATTTTCAAAAATATATGGTCTTGCAAGCTTCCGTGTTGGATATGGAGTAGCAAATGCCACTCTATTAAACACTTTAGATCCAATTAGAGAACCTTTTAACGTTAATACATTAGGGCAAATTGCGACTGAAGAAGCATTAAAGGATCAGGAGTTTGTAGAAACTTGTAGACGGAAAAACAGAGAAGGATTAGAGCAATTATACCGTTTTTGTGAAGAAAATAATTTAACATACTTTCCATCCCAAACGAATTTTCTCTTAGTTGATTTTAAAATCGATGGAAATGAAGTGTTCCAATATTTAATGAGTAAAGGATATATAGTTCGTTCGGGTGTTCCTTTGAATTTCCCTACCTCAGTTCGTATAACAATTGGTTCGAAAGAAGAGAACGAAGGATTGATTCAAGTCATGACGGAGTTTCTTGCTGAACAGAAAGTCGCGAAATAATGATGGGAAAAGAAGGCGGTGATAGGATGAATGGTCGCGTCTTCATAATAGGTTTAGGACTTATAGGTGGATCGTTGGCTTTATGTATAAAAAAAGAACATCCAGAAAGTACTATTTTTGGATATGATATTTCCCGAGATAATTTAAAATTAGCCAAAATGCTAGGGGTTATTGATGAAATAGCATCAACGATTGAGGCAGGAGCACAAACTGCTGATCTCATTATTATTTCAACACCTGTAAAAGAAACAGAAAAAATCATCGATTTGCTTTCGACATTAGCGTTAAAACAACATGTACTAATTACAGATGTCGGAAGCACAAAATCTGTTGTTACAAATAAATCGCAAGTGTTATTGGACAAAGGTATTACTTTTATTGGGGGCCATCCGATGGCTGGATCCCATAAAAGTGGTGTCTCTGCTTCCAAAGTTATTCTATTTGAAAATGCCTTTTATTTACTAACTCCTCACGAAAGTATTAAGGAACAAGTGGTTCAAGAGTTACTTAAATGGCTCCAAGGAACAAATGCAAAGTTTCTAATTATTTCTCCAGAGGAGCATGATTTATTGGCAGGTGCCATTAGCCATATGCCACATATAGTTGCAGCATCGTTAGTGCACCAGGCAGATCACATTAGTGAAAGACATGAGCTTGTTACAAGGTTAGCAGCAGGTGGATTCCGAGATATTACTAGGATTGCATCAAGCAGTCCTTCCATGTGGCGGGACATCTTAATACATAATAAAAACGTATTAATTCAGTTAATGAATGACTGGAAACAAGAAATGGATAAAGTGCTTTCACTGATTAAACATGAACGAGCAGATGAGTTATATGACTATTTTTCACGAGCAAAAAAAGTAAGGGACGGTTTGCCTCAAGACCAAAAAGGTGCCATACCAGCTTTTTATGATTTATTTGTGGATGTGCCTGACTATCCAGGGGTAATTTCCGAAATTACTGGCTATTTAGCAAAAGAAAATATAAGTATAACAAATATTCGAATAATGGAAACGCGGGAAGAGATTTTTGGAATACTAGCAATCAGCTTTCAAACAGAGGCAGATAGAATAAGAGCACAGAAATGCATCGCTTCTTATTCTAATTATGATACTACGATTGGATAGAACGAAGGTGAATGTATTGGAGTTATTAACATTAAGAAGTAATAGGAATGGGTTAAAAGGTGAAATTGAAGTTCCGGGTGATAAATCGATTTCTCATCGTTCGATCATGTTTGGATCCATTGCAAATGGAATGACAACAGTAACAAATTTTCTATTAGGAGAGGATTGTTTAAGTACAATCTCTTGTTTTCGAAAATTAGGGGTATTAATAGAACAAGATACCCAAAAGGTCGTTATCTATGGAAAAGGAATGAGTGAATTACAAGAACCAAAAGATATTTTGGATGTTGGGAATTCGGGTACAACGATTCGCCTATTAACGGGAATATTAGCAGGATTACATTTTCACAGTACGTTAATTGGCGATTCTTCAATAGGCAAACGACCAATGACAAGAGTGGTTACTCCTTTAAGGGAAATGGGTGCGAAAATTGACGGCAGAGAAGAAGGAAAGTATACTCCTTTATCCGTACGTGGTGGAAATCTACAAAGTATTACCTATCGATTGCCTGTAGCAAGTGCACAAGTAAAATCTGCAATATTATTTGCCGGCCTTAATGCAGATGGAATCACAACGGTGATTGAGCCAGTACCTACTAGGGATCACACCGAGAGAATGATTCAACGATTTGGCGGGAAAATTAGTAGACACGAAAATGAAATTCAAGTAGAAGGTGGCCAGAAACTTCTTGGTACAGAAATTCATGTTCCAGGAGATATATCATCTGCGGCATTTTTCCTTGTAGCTGGTTGTATTGTCTCTAACAGTAGCATTACTTTAAAAAATGTGGGACTTAATCCTACAAGAACAGGAATAATAGACGTTTTGCAAAGCATGGGAGCAAGCATCGATATTCAAATAGATGCTGCTGATGCTTTTGAACCGACTGGAACAATAAATGTGATGTCAAGTAAGCTTAAGGGAACAGTTATCGAAGGGGAGATTATCCCGAAATTAATTGATGAAATCCCAATCATTGCATTGTTAGCAACACAGGCAGAGGGAGTTACGGTTATAAAAGATGCCCATGAATTGAAGGTTAAGGAAACTAATAGAATTGATACTGTAGTAATGGAGCTAAAGAAATTAGGTGCGGATATTCAAGCAACTGATGATGGAATGATTATCACAGGTGGGACGAAGCTGACTGGAGCAAAAGTAAATTCTCATGGAGATCATCGCATCGGAATGATGCTTGCAGTTGCTTCACAGATTTGTGAAGGAGAAATGATTCTCGAAAACGTGAATGCTATTGCGGTGTCGTATCCAGCTTTCTTCGAACATCTTCATATATTGTCTAACTAATAATTGGTCGTCGATGAACATACTACGTTTGTCGACGAATTTTTTTTGGAACAGAAAACCATTAAAAATGTGGATTAATGGAATATTTGCTATTGTTTAATCATAGCCTGTCTTAAAAGAATAGGTGGTGATTTAGGATGCGATATATCATCGAAAATATACATTTATTAAAAAGGCAAAGATTGAAGAAGACATCTATCCTAATTGAGGATAATCGAATTGAATTACTTAAAGATAAATTCCACTCTTATCAATATATGCGAATGGATGGCTCTCCATATATAATGACACCCACTACAGTTATGCTTGATAACCAAGTGAAGCAAATGAACTCTAGTACACAACAAAAAAAGTATATAGAAGAGAACTTGATCAAAAAGGGATGTACAACCTTTCTCTTTTATATAGAAGTAAAGAGAGAAAGAGAATTGGCTTTGCAATTAAAAAAAATAAACAGTCAATTACTAAATTGTGCAATAGATTATGTTGCAGCCGTAAAGATTCCTTTATCATTATTATCGCCTAGTTTTGTACGAATGTGTAAAAGAGAAAAAGTACCAGTTTTATTTATTGAGATTGAAGATATTAAAGCCTTATATCAAATTCCATGGGGATGGATAAAAGAGGCTTTATTTCCATATAATGCACCACTCGTACCGATATTTTTAGCAAAAGATGAACAAGAAAAGAAAATGGCACAAAATATATGGTCAAGTTTAATGAGAGATGTTAAAATACCATCTATTCCTCATGAAATAAAAGAAGGAATGCCAGTCGACTATTCTGATTTAGCCAAAATAGGGATTTATCCATTTAAAGGAAATGTGTACCAAGGTGGCGAAGTAACGTATAATTTAGTTGCTTACGATGAATCAATCATAAATATTGAAGAAAACGATTTGTTTCTTTATCATTATGATAGAATACAAATGACTATACACAAAGGAAAATGTATTCGAGCAGGGGCAAAGGTGTATTATCGTCCAGGCTATGGTGAATTACTTGAAGTAAAAGTACCTTCCTTCCTAACAATATAGAAGGAGATTAGAGAGGATTATCATATGGAAAGAGTTAATGAAATTATATCTTTATTAGAAGATGGACAACAAGAGAAAGCGTTAAAATATTATCAAGATGTTTTAAAAATGGGCAATAATGAAGAAAGATTTGTGCTAGGCGAAGAACTATTTCAGCTAGGTTTTTTGGAAGAAGCCAAAAATCTATTTTTAGTACTACTAGAAGGGTATCCGGATGAAGGAGAATTACTTGTTCTAGTTGCAGAAGTGGAAATGGAATTGGGAAATGAGGAAATAGCGATTTCTTATTTAGAGAAAATTAACCCGAAGGATCCCTCTTTTCCTCAAGCTTTACTATTGCTTGCAGACTTATATCAAATGGATGGGTTGTATGAGGTTAGTGAACAGAAATTAAAGGAAGCAAAAAAAATCCTACCAGATGAAGTGATTATTGACTTTGCCTTAGGTGAATTATATTCGGAACAAGGAAAAATTGCTGATGCGATAAAATCCTATCAAAAGGTATTACCAATGCAGGAAAATATTGCTGGAGTTAATATCAACGGAAGGATTGCGGATAACTTAAGTGCGGGGGGAGCCTTTGAGGATGCAATTGGCTATTATGAAAAAGCACTCGAAGAAAAAATAGAGATAAATACGTTATTTAATCTTGCTTTGACTGCCTCGCAGGCGAGCCTATATACGGTTGCGATAAATCGTTTTGAAGAGGTAAAAGCTTTGGATTCATCCTACCATTCCCTCTATTTGTATTTGGCCAGAGCATATGAGCATGAAGAAATGCTTGACGATGCATACAAAACAGTTTTAGAAGGAATAAAGCAAGATGAGTTTAATAAAGATTTATATTTATATGGTGGCAAATTAGCTTTAAAACGTGGTGATGAACAAAAAGCCGAGGAACATTTTAGAGAAGCACTTGCAATAGATCCTGAGTTTATAGATGCAGTGCTTTTATTAAATAAATTATTCTTAACTCAAGATCGATTTGAGGATGTCATCGAGTTAATTGAGCTGATGGATAAACAAGAAATGGAAGAGCCGCAATTGCATTGGGATGCAGCCAAAGCATTTCATGGCATAGAAAAATATTCAGAGGCATTAAACAAATATCAATTAGCATATACTTTCTTTAAAGAACTTCCAGATTTTCTATATGATTATGGATATTTTCTTTTAGAAGAAGGAAAAAGAAGGGATGCTGCCGAAATTTTTAATATGCTATTACAAACAGACCCAAGTAATGAAGAGTATATTGAAATCTTGCAACGCCTCACAGAAAACGAATAATTAAGTAATTGAAAAAGGGTAAAAGTATTTTTCACATGGTGACTTTCGTAAAGGATTTTCTTTTAGCGAAATTAAATTTATGGGAAAAGGGCAAACAAAAAGCTTGTTGGTCCACTCTAGTTGTCATTTCCTTAGGAGCGATGCAGGTAAAGCAGGTTGGATAATAAAATTTGTTGCAAGCAGAGGAGGGAATTACAAATGAAAACCCCTGTATCTGTCAATGAAAAAAAAGACTTCATTCGTTGGTTTTTAAATCATTATCAATTGAAGAGACGGGAATGTGTTTGGATTTTAAATTATTTAATGAGTCATGATCAATTGATGGAAAAAGTCCATTTTGTTGAAAATGCAGAAAAATGTCCAAGAGGGCTGATTATGTCCACGCATTGTGTAGATGAAGTACCTTTTAGGTTTTATAAAGAAAATGTAATGACTACAGATGCAGAAAAGTCTTTTCATGATATTCGCCTAAATAGAGATGAAGATATTTACATTCAGCTGAATTTTTACGCATCAAATCAAGTTCATCAATACGCAGCTGTACTAGTAGAAAATCCATTTATGCCGAAAAAGCTACAAATAACCGAAAAAGATAAAATGATTGCTGAACAATTTTTGGTAAGTAGCATAGAAAAATTTCAAAAAGAAAAACTTCTCCAATTAATCGATGAAGCATTAGATACTGGAGATAAAGATATGTTTAATACCTTAACGAATCAATTAAAATTCTTTCAAAATAAATAAGGTTACTTGTCTTCCCGTAAAGCGAACTTTACGGGATTTGTTTTTTTACTAAAGTTCTAATTTCTTGAGATTTTCCTATGCCCTCTAAACTGTGATAAAATAGGAGGATCAGTTATGGAAAAGGGGAAAATGTGTGAGAAGTATTTATATGATACTAAGCAATCGTTCATTTTTAGGGCTGTTACTCATTATTAACATAGTAGGAACGGCTTATGGCTATTATTGGTACAGGTTTCAATTAGCAGAGACACCGACAAAATTTCTGCTCTTCGTACCTGATAGTCCGACAGCAAGTCTCTTTTTTGTGTTTGTATTAATAGCTTTCTTATGGAAAAAGAATTGGCCGCTTATAGAAGCACTAGCTTTAATAACTTTATTTAAATACGGAATATGGGCAGTAGTAATGAACATTCTTGTCTATGTTGAAACAGGAGCAATTGGGATAGACTCATGGATGCTCATTTTTTCACATGGGGCAATGGCAATTCAAGGATTGTTATATATTCCTTTTTATCGTTTTAAATGGATCCATATTCTACTTGTAGCAATTTGGACTTTACATAATGATGTTATTGACTATGTGTTTAAGATGATGCCTAAATATAGTGTCTTGGATCAATATATGGCAAATATCGGCTACTTTACTTTTTGGCTTAGTATTCTAAGTCTATTAATAGGTGTATATGCATATAAAAAAAGGCAGCAATTACAATGGAAAATTCAATAGAATTATTTTTTTAGTCTAACCTTGTCCAACTCATCATACATTTTTAATAGTAGATAGAGGAGGGACAAGAATGAAGGCTAAATTGGTTATGTTGTTGATGATATTGATTTTACTTTTGCCTATCTCTTTTTCTGTATATGCAGACCAAAAAACGCCTGCTAAAGAATTAGATGAACTAGATACACTTTCAGATGAAGTATTACAGCTTGTACGATCAGAACGATATGAGGATGCTAAAAAAATTCTTGATTATTTTTCGAATCAATTTAGTACGGTAACGGTAAATGGCAGTCTATTTACACTCGATGAACAGCGAATATTAACTGGAGCGCATGATGAAGCGATAGAAGCTATAACCAATCCATCGATAGATAGTGATCAACGGATTAATACTGTAACGAAATTTCGATTGGCGGTAGATGCTGTTTCATCAGGTGAGCAGCCCTTATGGACACAAATGGAAGATCCTGTTATGACAACATATCGAGATATGAAAGATGCAATCATTTCTGAAGATAAAGAGAGATTTAATGAGAGATTAGATGCGTTCTTATCGCTCTATCAAATTATTAATCCTAGTCTTAAGCTAGATGTTTCAACCACTCAATTTCAAGAACTGAATTCTCTTGTCGAGTTTCTAAATACCTACCGTTTACAAGTATTTAATCAAAAAGGGACCCAAGAAGAAGTTGGTCAATTAGAAGCGGAGCTACAGGATGTTTTTAATCAGCTGTATGAAGATGAGGCGGATCCTTCATTATGGTGGGTGATTATTTCTACAGGAAGTATCATTATTCTTACTTTATCATATGTAGGATGGCGAAAATATCTTGGAGATAAAGCAGAAAAAAGACAAGCAAAACAAAAGAGAGATAAAATTTGACTTTGAAGTTTTTCTTGCTTACAATAAAAATATACTACATGATGAAATAGGGGGAAAAACATGTTTTTTGTATATTTTATACTAATTATTCTCATACCTATTTGGGCACAAATGAAGGTGAAAAGCGCATATAAAAAATATTCAAAAGTAGCTTCTTCCTCACAAATGTCCGGTAGAGAGGTAGCAAGAAGAATATTGGATTCTAATGGGTTATATGATGTATCTGTTGAAGAAACAAGAGGTGTTTTGTCAGATCATTATGATCCTCGCTCCAAAGTTGTGCGATTGTCCACTGATAACTATCACGGGCACTCAGTAGCTGCAGCTGCTATTGCCGCACATGAAGTCGGTCATGCAATCCAAGATCAGCAAGAATACTCATTCTTACGTTTTCGTTCCGCTTTAGTACCAGTTGCGAGTTTTGGAAGTAATGCATCTTGGATATTTATCATGATTGGTATTTTTGCAAGAATTGAAGGAATGTTATTGTTAGGAATTATTTTAATGGCTGCCGGTGTATTGTTCCAATTTGTGACACTTCCAGTAGAATTTAATGCATCTAACCGTGCAATGGATCAGGTAGTTTCATTAGGGATCATTCGAAACGAAGAAGAGAGAGAAACGAAGAAAGTATTAGATGCAGCAGCACTTACTTATGTGGCTGCAGCAGCAGTAGCGGTGCTCGAATTGATTCGTTTAGTTTTAATCTATACAGGTATGTCAAGAGACGAATAAAATTAATAGAACGATGTGAAAAGGAAGTATCTTTTTACATCGTTTTTTTATTTGATTAATTTGAATTTTGATTTTTCGAAAAATTATAGAATCGAAACAAACGAAGGTGTATAATAAACAATGCGATTTATTTAAAGTGATACCTCCTTTCATTTGGAGGGATTCTTTTATCCAAATGGATGGTTAATAAAACCATTCGGACCTATACGGACAGTTGATCTCCCTTTTATCTTCATATTCCCCATGAGAGAGAAAGGGGATAAATGGGAATTAACGAATAATTAAAGAAAGAAGGGTTTATTTGCAAACTGCTGAATACGTACAAGGGAAAAAGCAACAAGAGTTGACGGTTTATCGGATTTTATTTGCGATAAGTTTAGGGCATTTTTTAAATGATTGTATGCAATCTGTTGTGCCTGCTTTATTTCCGGTTATCCAACAATCAATGGCGTTAAATTATACGCAAATTGGCTGGATTGCCTTTACATTGAATATCACTTCATCCATTTTGCAGCCAGTATTTGGCGTGCTTGCAGATAAAAAGCCTGCACCATATCTATTGCCAATTGCGATGTTTTCAAGCTTAATCGGGATGCTCGGGCTTTCCCTTGCTCCTAATTTTTATCTTGTCTTATTATCGGTATTATTTATCGGGTTTGGTTCCGCCATTTTTCATCCAGAAGGTTCACGAGTTTCCTATATGGCGGCTGGTCCCAAAAGAGGACTTGCACAATCCATTTATCAAGTAGGTGGAAATGCTGGTCAGTCTTTAGCACCAGTATTTACAGCTGTTATCTTTGTTCGTACAGGCCAATTCGGGACTATTTGGTTTACAATTTTAGCAACTTTAGGCATGATCGTGTTATTCCAAGTATCAAATTGGTATAAAAAAGAATTATATAGTAGAAACCCACAAAAAAAACAGCAGGCCAAACGCGAATTTATTGTAAATAAAGAAATTATTGTTGCTATATGCTTACTAATTTTTCTTGTATTTGCTCGGTCGTGGTATGGAGCTGGAATCAGTAATTTTCTCCATTTTTATTTAATCGAAAAGTTTGGACTAAGTATTGAAAATGCGCAAATTTTTGTTTTTATATTTTTACTTGCTGGTGTAATTGGAACTTTTTTAGGTGGACCGCTAGCAGATCGTTTTGGTAAAAGAACCATTCTTCTATTTTCATTAGTTGGTTCTGCGCCATTTGCACTGCTTTTGCCTCATATGCCATTTTGGCTGATTGGACCTTTATTGTTTATTATCGGATTTATATTACAGTCTAGCTTTAGTGTGACTGTTGTTTATGCACAAGAGCTGCTTCCCGGCATGATTGGCCTAGTATCAGGGTTAATTGTAGGTTTAGCATTTGGAATGGGGGCTCTAGGTGGAGTGATTTTCGGAGTGATAGGAGATACGTTTAGTTTACAAGCCATTATGATTATCTGTAGTTTGCTGCCGCTGCTAGGAATATTAACTTATTTATTGCCGAGTGATAAACGTGTTACGGAAATTCAATCTGCTTTAAAATAAGCAACCTTTTTCGTTAAATGGAGGTTGGTTGGTATAAGTGATTTAAATGTATGAAATTTATAAAAAAATGTATTCCTTTCGCATTTACCTTTGAAAAAAGAAATGCGAAAAGAATACATTTTTTTTGGTTATTTTTCGAGTGGTTGTTTATACTCATCCAAAGTAAAGCCTTCTCCCATTACATCATGCACGACACTTACGGATACAAAAGCATGTGGATCAATGCTTGTGATGATACTTTTTAAGCGAACAATTTCTGTTTTCGCTACAACACAATATAGTACTTCTCGATCTTGTTTTGTGAAAGAACCATGCCCTTTTAATACCGTGACACCACGATCCATTTCAAGCATTATTTTATTGGCAATCTCAGTATTTGAGTCAGAAATAATCATTGCTCCCCTTGCGGCATATGCCCCTTCTTGAAGAAAGTCAATAACTCTGGTCCCAACAAAAACGGCAACTAATGTATACATTGCTTCCCTATAGGATAAGTAGGTCAAAAGGGACAGGGTAATGACACAAAAGTCAAAAACGAACATGGTCTTTCCCATACTCCATCCATAATATTTAAAGCCTAATCTAGCAATAATATCTACGCCACCTGTAGTCCCACCATAACGGAAGATGATTCCTAAGCCTACACCGATAAATGTACCAGCAAATAATGCAGCCAAAGTTAGATCCTCTGTTAGAGGAATTTCTAATTGAATCCTTGGAAGCTGGAAAAACCAAAGGAAAATCGATACCGCTACCGTTCCGATGATAGTATAAATGAATACATTCTTCCCTAATAGCTTCCATCCAATCAGAAATAAGGGGATATTAAGCAGTAGATTTGTTATGGAAGGATCCCAATTCCATAATGCATATAATAGAAGGGTAATACCGGTAAAACCACCTTCAGCCAAATTATTTTGCATATTAAAATGAACAATTCCAAAGGAAAAAATGGCAGATCCTAATAGAATAAATAAGACATTTTTAATTTTGATACCTTTAAACATCAACTCAGCCTACTTTCTCTATGTACAATTACATTGCTATTAGCGTATCCATTATATCGAATCACATTCAGATGGGCAATGGAGGAGAAAAAATTCAAGAAAGAATAACAAACAGAAAACGAGTAAAAGTTTAATACTTGTTAAATCTAAGCATATCTTCGTTAAAAATGTTTGTAAAAATGGAGCAGATTAGCTAACATGGAATTGGATAAGATTACTTATTGACGTAAGAGGTGTCTATATTGAATCGAGAAAAAACAGTAAAAGATATACAAAGAGAAGTTGATGAATACATTGGTCAATTTAAAGAGGGCTACTTTAGTCCGTTAGCAATGCTTGCTCGTCTTACCGAGGAGCTAGGAGAATTAGCAAGAGAAGTAAATCACTACTATGGAGAGAAGCCCAAAAAAGAGTCAGAGACGGAAAAGGAAATTACCGACGAGATTGGTGATATGCTATTTGTATTAACCTGTCTAGCGAATTCTCTAAATATTGATTTGGAGGAAGCGCATGATCGTGTCATGCATAAATTTAATACACGAGATAAAGACAGATGGACAAGAAAAGACTAAAGAAAATACATAAAAGTAAGGAGATTATACATTGAATAAAGTAAAAATCGTAATAGCTGGCCCAAGAGGTAGAATGGGAAAAGAAGCTGTGTATTTAACAGGAAGAACAGAGCAATTTGAGCTTGTTGCTGTTTTAGATCATAAACATGAAGGGAAAAGCTTAAAAGAGATTGAAGGCTTTTCTTCCTATGATGTCCCAATTTATACGGATATTGAAGCTTGTTTACAAACAGAAAAGCCAGATGTACTCATTGATTTGACTACACCTGAATTTGGTATGCATCATGCGAAAACAGCTCTAAGCTATGGCGTTAGACCAGTAGTTGGAACAACCGGTTTTACAAAGGAAAACTTGGAAGAGTTAGAAGGATTATGTGAAGAAATGAACCGCGGCTGTATTATTGCTCCAAACTTCGCTTTAGGTGCTGTTTTAATGATGAAATTTTCTAAAATGGCAGCACGATACTTTGCAGATGTAGAGATTATGGAAATGCATCATGATCAAAAGTTAGATGCACCATCAGGTACCGCAGTGAAAACAGCAGAACTTATTGCTGAAGTACGAGAAAGTAAAAAACAGGGACATCCAGATGAGAAGGAAACAATACAAGGAGCTAGAGGAGCTGACTTTGATGGTATGCGCATCCATTCTACTAGGTTACCAGGTTTAATTGCTCATCAACAAGTAATGTTCGGAGCAGAAGGAGAATCCTTAACAATTAGACATGATTCCTATAATCGTACATCATTTATGTCAGGCGTTAAATTTGCAGTAGAAGAGGTATTAAAAGTTAATGTACTGATCTATGGCTTAGAAAATATTATGGAATAGGAGTGGAATAAGGATGAACATTGCATTAATTGCTCATGATAAAAAGAAAAATGATATGGTAGCTTTTGTTGTTGCCTATAAAAAGATATTTGAAAAGCATGCTTTATATGCAACAGGAACAACAGGTGCAAGAATTCAGGAAGCAACCGGATTAGAAGTACATCGTTTTCATTCAGGACCGCTCGGAGGAGATCAAGAAATAGGTTCATACATTGCTAATAATGATATGGACATGGTGTTTTTCTTCCGAGATCCATTAACTGCACAGCCACATGAACCAGATGTAACAGCATTAATCCGCTTATGTGATGTTTATTCTGTCCCTCTTGCAACAAATATGGGAACCGGAGAAGTATTAATTAGAGGACTCGAGCAAGGCGATATAGATTGGAGAAAAATAGTTCATGGAAAGACAGAACCAGTGGCAAAAAAACTCGAAGATAACTAATATAGATATACTTGCTTTTGGTGCACATGCAGATGATGTGGAAATCGGCATGGGTGCAACAATCGCTAAATATGCAGCATTAGGGAAAAAAATAGTCATTTGTGATTTGACAGAAAGCGACCTTTCTTCAAATGGAACGGTTGAAAGACGTAAACAAGAAGCAAAGGAAGCTGGAAAAGTGTTGGGGCTTTTCGATAGAATAACCTTAGATTTTCCTGATAGAGGTTTATATGTGGAGGAGAAAGCCATTCAAAAGGTAGTAGAGGTAATTCGCTCCTACAAACCTAAGCTAGTTTTCTCCCCTTATTGGGAAGACCGGCATCCGGATCATGGGAACTGTACAAAAATCGTGAAAGAAGCGGTTTTTTCAGCAGGCATTCGTAATTATCACGCTAATAACACAGATCCACATAAAGTTCAAAATGTATACTATTATATGATAAATGGTTTTCATAAACCAGATTTTGTGATTGATACAAGTGAGTTTATGAAACATAAAGAAGCAAGTTTAAATTGTTATCAAAGCCAATTTGTTAAAGGGAAAGACAGTGTAGACACTCCGTTAACAAATGGCTATATTGACACCATCGAGGCAAGAGAAAAACTTTTTGGAAAAGAAGTCGGCGTAACCTATGCGGAAGGCTTTATTAAATCAAAGCCAATATTATTAAATCAAGATTTATTAGGTGGAGACATATGAAAAAATTAAAAATTGGCATTACCTGCTATCCAACTGTTGGTGGTTCAGGTGTTATTGCAACAGAATTAGGGAAAATGCTGGCGGAGAGAGGACATGAAATACACTTTATCTCCTCGAGCATACCATTTCGGTTAAATAAAATGTATCCAAACATTTACTATCATCAAGTAGAAGTAAATCAATATGCTGTTTTTCAATATCCACCATATGATTTAGCACTGAGTAGTAAAATGGCAGAAGTTATTAATCGAGAAGAATTAGATTTGCTTCATGTACACTATGCAATTCCTCACGCTGTTTGTGCCATATTAGCAAAACAAATGAGCAATAGAGATGTAAAGATAGTGACAACTCTACACGGTACAGATATCACCGTATTAGGGTATGATCCTTCACTAGCAACAGGCATTCGGTTCGGGATTGAAAAATCAGACCTTGTAACAGCTGTTTCGAATTCTTTAATTGCCCAAACGCATGAAGTAATTGAACCAAATAAAGAAATTGTCCCTGTTTATAATTTTATTGATGAAAGAGTGTATCGTAAGGTAGATGCTAGTCATTTAAAAAAAGAATTGGCTATTTCAATGAATGAAAAAGTCATCATACATGTATCTAATTTTAGAGGAGTTAAAAGAGTAACGGATGTCGTCAAAGCATTTAAACGAATTTCAGATCAAATTCCATCAAGACTACTGCTTGTTGGAGATGGTCCTGAAATGTCTAAAGTAACAAAACTGGTGGATGAATTGCAATTAAGAGAGAAAGTTTTGTTCCTTGGAAAACAAGAAAATCTAGAGGAGCTGTATTCGCTAAGTGACTTAATGCTACTTCTTTCTGAAAAAGAAAGCTTTGGCTTAGTAGCATTAGAGGCGATGGCATGTGGAGTGCCGGTTATAGGAACGAATGTCGGCGGCATTCCAGAAGTAATCGTTCCAAATGAGACTGGTTTTATTTGTGAACTAGGTGATGTAGAGGATATTGCTAAGCATTCGGTAAATCTTTTATCAGATAGTAAAAAACATGCTAGATTCTCTAAAAATTCTCTTTCAAGAGTAAGAGATTATTTCCGTGCAGATATTATTGTTGACCAATATGTGGAGATTTATAAATCAATTCTAGAAACTGGTGGAACGAATGATCAAGCCTTTTAATGACGCTATTCCCATAATGGAGAGAATTGAGAGTGCAGGCTTCGAAGCTTATTTTGTTGGGGGAGCAGTTAGAGATTATCTATTAAACAAACAAATTAATGATATAGATATTGCTACCTCCGCAACACCTGATGAAATTAAAACGATATTTTCCCATACTATCGATGTTGGAATTGCACACGGAACAGTAATGGTAGTATGGAAAAATCATACATACGAAATAACGACCTTTCGAACCGAATCTACTTATGTTGATTATCGAAGACCAGAAAAGGTGTTGTTTGTTCGCGAATTAAAAGAAGATTTAAAACGTCGGGATTTTACGATAAATGCGATAGCGATGAATAAAGAAGGACGTATTATTGATTTTTTTAATAGCCAGGAAGCTTTAAGACAGAAGGAAATTAAAACAGTTGGTAATGCGAATGAGCGGTTTCAGGAAGATGCATTAAGAATCATGCGAGGGATTCGATTCGTTAGTACCTTAGGCTTTCAGTTGGAGGAGGAGACGTTAATAGGCATTATCAAAAATAAGCATCTTCTTTCTAAGATAGCAGTGGAGAGAATTACTACTGAATTTGAAAAGCTTTTACAGGGGAAATGGTGTTCTGATGCTCTAGCTATATTGCTTGAAACAAAGATGTATACATTTTTGCCGATGCTTGCATCTAGTAAAGAAGGGCTCACTAAGTTTGTGAATCTCTCTCTGTCTCAGCTTGATTTACTTGAAAAATGGGCTGTTTTATTATTATCCATTGAAATAAAAGAAAAACAGCAAATAGAATCATTTTTGCGTGCTTGGAAGCTACCAGTTAAACAAATACGGCATATCCAAAAAATAATCTATTGGTTTTTAGAAAGAGAGAAAATGGTCACCTGGACTAATCATTCGCTTTATTTTGCTACAATATCTATCGCAGTTAGTACGGAGAAAATATATCAGCTTCTAAAAAATCAAGAAATTAATCCAAATATCTCTCTATTAGAAGAACAATATAGAAAGCTGCCAATCAAAAAAAAGGAAGAGCTGGCTATTAGCGGAAATGACCTTTTATTATGGACGAAAAAACAAGCAGGACCATGGATAAAAGAGATGCTTTCCCTTGTTGAAACAAAAGTAGTGGAACGGAAAATTAAAAATGATAAGAAAGTAATAAAGGAGTGGCTAAGAGAATGTCATCAGATATCAGAAAAGGACTAATTGAGGCTTTTACTAATAACCCGAATCAGTATTTATCTGGTGAATCGCTTGCTGAGCTTTTAGGATGTTCCCGTACAGCAATTTGGAAGCACATCGAAGCACTAAGACAAGACGGCTTTATCCTTGAAGCAGTCCGAAAAAAGGGTTATCGAATCATTAGCTCACCAGAGAAAATCGTTCCTGATAATATTTTGTTTGGTTTAAATACCTCCTATATTGGCAGGAATGTTCATTTTGAAGAAACGGTGGATTCTACCCAGAATATTGCCCAAAAGCTTGCCTTGGAAGGGGCTGTAGAAGGCACTTTAGTTGTAGCAGAAGAGCAGATTGGCGGCAGGGGCAGATTAGAAAGAAAATGGCAATCTCCTAAATATAAAGGAATATGGATGAGTCTTATTTTAAAGCCGGCTATTCCGATTATGAAAACACCGCAATTGACATTGCTTATTGCAGTAGCGGTTGTTCAGGGAATACAGGATGTTACTGGAGTACAAGCTGATATCAAATGGCCAAATGATTTATTAGTGAATGGTAAAAAATTGACAGGAATTCTAACAGAAATGCAGGCTGATAGTGACAGGGTGCATTCGTTAATCATTGGAATCGGTATAAATGTAAATCAGCAGCTTGAAGATTTTGAAGAAGAGCTGCAGTCCAGTGCCACTTCTATCTATCTTGAAACAAAGACAAGTTGGGATCGAGCAATCATTATCCAAGGCATTATGAAGCAAATAGAAAAACTATATCTTCTTTACTTAGAAAAAGGCTTTTATCCAATAAAACTATTATGGGAAAGCTATTCCATTAGTTTAGGGCAAAAGGTTAGAGCAAATACGTTAAATGGAAGTATCTTTGGACTGGCTAAAGGAATTACAGACGATGGGGTGTTACTGCTTGAAGATGATCAAGGAGAAGTACATTCCATTTATTCAGCGGATATTTTAATGGAAACGTAAATTGCCCATAGTCATCCCTTAGCTGGTTTGTTATAATTCATTTGTCGGGCAGTATCTTAATGAACTGCACCATTGTTTTTAATGTGCAACAACCATAATTATATCTGCCTAGATCCATATTTGGACAAGGACAGAGGGATGAAAAATCGAAACATAAAGACAATCCTTCTATTCTTTGTAGAAGGTTTTTTTCGTATTAAGCCATTCCCTCTTCCTATTAAAGGAGGAAAATGAGTGAAAACTACAACAGATTTTTTTAAAATGAAACAAAATGCCCAAAAGATTACAATGATTACGGCATATGATTATCCTTCTGCTAAATTAGTAGAACAAGCAGGAACCGATTTAATATTGGTAGGGGATTCTTTAGGAATGGTCGTTCTTGGATATGACTCAACAGTGCCAGTTACAATGGAAGACATGATACATCATGGGAAAGCAGTAAAACGAGGGGCTAAAGATACATTTATTGTCATTGATATGCCATTTATGAGTTATCATATATCAAACCGTGAAACATTAATCAACGCTACTCGCTTAATTCAAGAAACTGGAGCAAATGCAGTGAAATTAGAGGGTGCTGATGATGTCATCGATCAAATAAATAGTTTAACAAATGCTGGTATCCCAGTTATGGCTCATTTAGGCTTAACGCCACAGTCAGTTGGTGTTTTAGGTGGTTATAAAGTACAAGGGAAAAGCTCTGAAGAGGCTAAACTTCTTATTCAAAATGCACTGAAATGCCAAGCTGCAGGAGCTTTTGCGATAGTGCTAGAGTGTGTTCCAATGCAAGTTGCGAAAGAAGTAAGTGATCAACTGGACATACCAACAATTGGAATTGGTGCAGGAAGTGACACAGATGGCCAAGTCCTTGTATATCACGATCTCATAACATATGGTGTTGATCGAGTGGCGAAATTTGTAAAACAATATACAAACGTAAATGATCCAATTTCACTAGCGTTGGATCAATATATATCTGAAGTAAGAATTGGAGCATTTCCTGAAATGAAGCATAGTTTTCAGATGAAAGCAGAAGAAGTAAAAAGCTTATATGGAGGAAAAAGCCAATGAACATCCTAAGTAATCCACATCAATTGCAGGAGATATCAACACAGTTAAAAAAAGACCAAGTATCAATTGGGTTTGTTCCAACGATGGGCTATCTTCATGAAGGGCATCGAGCTTTGCTAAAAAAAGCAAGAGAGCAGAATGATGTAGTTATAATGAGTGTATTTGTTAACCCCCTCCAATTTGGACCTAATGAAGATTTGGAATCTTATCCAAGAGACTTTGAGCATGATAAACAGGTCGCAATCGAAGAGGGGGTTGATTATTTATTCCATCCTTCTGAAGAAGAAATGTATCCTGAACCAATGTCTGTAATCGTAAAAGTAGAGCGACGTACAAATTGTTTGTGTGGACGTTCAAGACCTGGGCATTTTGATGGGGTTGCAACCGTTCTAACGAAGCTGTTTCATTTAGTACAGCCAACTAATGTTTATTTTGGAAAGAAAGATGCTCAGCAAGTTGCAATAGTGGATGGATTAATTGAAAACTTTCATTTCCCTATTAATCTAGTTGCGGTTAACACAGTAAGGGAAGAAGATGGTTTAGCTAAGAGTTCTAGAAATATTCGCCTTACTCCAACAGAAAGACAAGAAGCAGGTATTCTTTATAAATCGCTAAGTTTTGCTAGAGCTGAATTAATAAAGGGGACAGACAATTTAGAAATATTGAAGAAGCATGTAGTTGAGTTGATTGAAAGGGAATCTAGTGGAAAAGTGGACTATTTTGAAATTCTATCCTATCCCCAATTGGAGAATGTAAAGCAGTTAACGGGAGAGATTATTATTGCGATTGCCGTTCAATTTAGTAAGGCTAGATTAATTGATAATATTATCTTTAAAATATAAGGTTAAGACGCATAAGTATCTCCCTCTGGCTTTTTGGAGAGTTCGAGGAAGTTAGGCCCGAATGGCTCCATTAACCATCAGTGGCGAAGGAAAGAAACCAAATAGAGGTACAAAGTTTCACTTTATATTATGGAGGGTTAACCCAATGTTTCGAGTAATGATGAACGGAAAAATCCATCGAGCAACAGTAACGGAAGCGAACCTAAATTATGTAGGTAGTATTACAATAGATGAAGATATATTAGATGCTGTCGGGATGGTAGCGAATGAAAAAGTTCAAATTGTTAATAATAATAATGGTGCAAGATTGGAAACTTATATAATCCCAGGGGAGAGAGGTACTGGCACTATTTGCTTAAATGGTGCAGCAGCAAGACTTGTACAAGTAGGGGATATTGTCATCATTATTTCATATTGTTATATTTCAAATGAAGAGCTACACAGTCATCAACCGAAAGTAGCAATTATGGATGAACATAATCGCATAATAAACATTCTGCATCAAGAACCAGTGAAAACAGTTATGTAAATTACTAATGCTGATATAAATTACCCCTATTCACTTTGAGTAGGGGTTTTATAATTTATAAAAATTTAAAGAATAAAACTAACATCTTTCCCTTTTTCCATTTTTATGATACCGTTTGAATGACTGAAAGTTTGAGGTGGACGTAATGAGTAACAAATTTGTAGTAGTTGATTTGGAGACAAACGGTAATTCTCCTAGAAAAGGGGATCGAATTATACAATTTGCGGCAGTTGTTATTGAAAACGGGAAAATAGTGGAGGAATATTCTTCTTTACTTAATCCTCTTCAACCAATTTCGCCATTTATAGAAGAATTAACTGGAATCACCGATGAAATGGTGGAAACAGCACCAATTTTTGACGAAGTTGCAGAAAAAATTGTTTCTTTATTAGAGGAAGCTTATTTTGTAGCCCATAATGTATTATTTGATTTATCCTTTTTAAATGAAGAGCTAGAACAGGCTGGCTTTAAGCAGTTTTATGGACCAATTCTTGATACAGTAGAATTAGCAAGAATTTTATACCCAACAGCAGATAGCTATAAATTAACTGATCTTGCTGCACAAGAAGGGATAGTCCATAGTAGACCACATCAGGCTGATAGTGATGCTTATGTTACAGCAGAGCTATTGCTATTATTGTTGGAGAAGCTGAACGTACTGCCTCAAGTAACGACAAAGCAATTAGAATTCTTAAGTTCCTCGCTCAAAAGCGATTTAGATATTTATTTACAAGCTCTTATTCAAGAAAAACAATCAAAAATAGAATATATACGGGATGATTGGGAGATATATCGAGGATTAACCATTAAAAGACTGCCTAGTAATCTGATAGTAGATCAAAGAAAGGATTGCTCTGTTTCTTTTGATATGGAAAAAATGGAGCAAAGAATGAGGGATACTTTTCCTTTTTATCAAAGAAGAGATGGACAATTAGAAATGATGAAGGTTGTTCATCAGGCATTATCAGACAATCGACATGGTCTTATTGAGGCTGGTACTGGTGTTGGAAAGTCTCTTGGTTACTTAGTGCCTGCTGCATATTTCTCAATCGCAAATAAACAGCAAGTAATTGTCAGTACTTTTACAACCCAACTACAAGAACAACTTTTTCATAAAGATTTGCCCTTGCTTAAAAGTATCCTTCCATTTCCTATAACTTATACACTATTAAAAGGTAGAAATCATTATATCAGTTTAGATAAATTTGAAGTTTCTTTAAAAGAGCAAGAAGATAATTATGATATTATTCTTACAAAAATGCAAATATTAATTTGGTTAACAGAGACAGAAACAGGAGATAAAGATGAGTTGAATTTAACAAGTGGCGGAAGCAATTACTGGGAAAAAATAAAAAATGACGGAAATTTTTCGCTGCCTATTTCAAAGGAATGGGCATCTAAGGATTTTTATAGAAGAACTCGAAATGCTGCACAAAAAGCAAATATGATTATAACGAATCATGCTTTGCTTTTAAAAGATCTTACAGCAGGTCAACGCCTCCTCCCTTCCTATGAGTATGTCATTGTGGATGAAGGACATCATTTTGAAAAAACGACGACAAAGCATTTTGGATTTCGTTTTTCCTACATTGCTGTGCGTTTAAGTATTAATGCGATTGGGACCACAGATCAAAAGCAACTTATGTTTCATTTAGAAAACTTGTTAGGGGAATCGAATATCCATCAGAAATGGGAGTTTAATCAATTTATCCTTGGATTACATGATGAATTAGATGAACTTTTTCGGGCTGTACTTCGCTATGCGAAAAAAACGAATCAACCAAGAAGAGATGGAAGGGGAAGCTATCGATTAAAGACTAATAGTGGCATGGGAGATTGGAATGCTGTCAAAAGCGTTGCAGAACGAATTATTTTTCTTTGGAAGGATGGAAGAGAAGTATTAGTAAAAAAAATACAGCGATTAAAGGAACAAGGAAGAAAGTTTAGCGCTTCTCAAATGCTAATAGTGGAAAGAATTGAGTCGATTTTAAATGATTGGTATATATATATTAATCATTTGCGGGAGATGTTTTTGCGAGTAGGGGACAATATCGCATGGTTGGAAACAGATGCGAAAAATTATCCGAACAATGCAGTAATATATACACAACCTACTTCTGTCGCTGAAACTTTACAGAACAACTTTTTTAATAAGAAAAAAAGTGTTGTATTTACTTCAGCAACAATTACCGTAAATAATTCATTTGAATATTATGCTAAAGGGTTAGGATTAGGAAATAGCCAACTGGAAGTTCAAATTAATTCACCATTTGATTATGAGAAACAGGTGCAATTACTTATCCCAACAGATGTACCAGAAGTTAATTCCGTATCATTAAATGATTATGTTACTACAATCGGAGAGCAAATAATCCATATCGCACAGGCTACAAAAGGTCGAATGCTGATTCTTTTTACAGCAAATGACATGTTAAAAAAAACATATGATTATATGAAAGAAAGTGGTTGTTTAGAAGAATACGCAATCTTGGCACAAGGGATTACAAATGGAAGTAGAATGAGATTAACGCGTAATTTTCAGCGTTATGATAAAGCAATATTATTAGGTACGAATAGTTTTTGGGAAGGAATTGATATTCCTGGCGAGGATTTAACTTGTTTAATCATTGTGCGATTACCGTTTTCTTCACCTGAAGACCCTTTAACGGAAGCGAAAAATGAGTTGATTAAGAATAAGGGAGGCAATCCTTTTATAGAAAATAGCCTTCCAGAAGCTGTTTTGCGATTTAAACAAGGATTTGGTAGATTAATTCGCACGGAAGAGGATAAAGGATTTATTATTGTTTTTGATCGCCGTATTGTTACAACCACTTATGGGGAGACATTTCTGAAGTCTATACCTACTGTGCCAATTAAGCAACAAAATAGTCAGGAAATGGTAAAATTCATCAAAAGCTGGCTAAAGTAAATTTTTATAAGGTGAATATAGGCGTTTGAGAAAGTACTGCTTCTTGAATGCCTGTATAAAGTGTTTAAGTAGTATACATAATCAATTAGTTGCTCGACAAATAACAACGAATTTATAGAAAATAATTTCTTTCTATTTATAAATACTGTTATAATAACCTATGTACAAAATACTGGTTTAAAGAAGTGATGTAATAAGATGAGAAAATGGATATGGATTGTTATTGTTGTTTTTCTTATTGGAATAGGTGTAAGTATTCATACATATGTACAAGCAATGAAGCCTATAAAAACCGCAAGAGAAATAGCTGAAACGATTGCTAAAAAGGAATCAGATATGAAGGAGATTGATAGCTTTCAATTATATAATGGGAAGGAAGCCTATTATATTCTAGAAGGAAAGAACGATGATAAGGAAGAAATGATTGTTTGGATAAATGAACAAAGCCATCAAGTTACTCAAAAGCTGAAAAAAGATGGGCTAACCAAACAAGAAGCACTTAATATATTATTATCGGAGCAATCACCAGAAAAAATAAATGCAGTCCGCTTAGGGATGTATGATGGACTGCCTGTTTGGGAGATTTATTCTCATACAGATACGGACTCAATAAACTACCATTGGTTAGATTTTGAGACAGGAGAAATCCTTTTAACAATTGAAAATTATTAACTGATAGGAGTGGCAAATAGGAATGAAAATTCAATTAGCGCAAAGAGTGAACGCATTAACACCATCTACAACATTGGCCATTACAGCAAAAGCAGCGAGTTTAAGAGCAGCTGGTCATGATGTTATTGGTTTAGGCGCAGGAGAGCCAGACTTTAACACTCCTCAAAATATTATTGATGCTGCGGTTAGAAGTATGAATGAAGGTCATACAAAATATACGCCTGCATCAGGATTACTAACATTAAAAAAAGAAATTGCAGCAAAGCTAAAGAAAGATCAACATTTAGATTATGATACAAATCAGATTATCGTTACAAATGGTGCAAAACACGGATTATTTACTTTATTCCAGGTTATTTTGGATAAAGGGGATGAAGTAATTATTCCTACCCCATATTGGGTTAGTTACCCAGAGCAAGTAAAGCTTGCAGAAGGTGTACCAGTTTTTGTAGAGGGATATGAGTCAAATGAATTTAAAATTACTCCTGAACAATTAAAAGGAGTAATTACCTCAAAAACAAAAGCAGTTATTATTAATTCACCAAGTAACCCAACTGGAATGATTTATACAGAGGAAGAATTAAAGGAAATTGGAAATGTTTGCTTAGAACATAATATTTTAATTATATCTGATGAAATTTATGAGAAATTAGTTTATGGCGATAGTAAACATGTATCGATTGCTTCTTTATCTCCTGCACTTAAAGAAGCGACTATTGTAATAAATGGGGTATCAAAATCTCATTCGATGACAGGCTGGAGAATTGGGTATGCTGCAGGAAATAAGGAAATAATTACTGCGATGGCGAATCTTGCAAGTCACAGTACTTCAAATCCAACCACACCATCACAGTATGCTACGATTGAAGCTTACGCTGGTCCAAAAGATTCAGTGGAAGAAATGCGCCAAGCATTTAATAAGCGCTTAGATATCATACATGAGAAATTAAATAAAATTCCTGGTTTTTCGTGCATAAAGCCAAAAGGAGCATTTTATTTTTTTCCAAATGTAAAAAAAGCAGTAGAATTAACAGGATATGCAACAGTTGATGAGTTTGTTGCTGGCTTGTTAGAAGAAGCATTAGTAGCCGTTGTGCCTGGTTCAGGATTTGGCGCAGATAATTACATCCGACTTTCTTATGCAACATCACTTGAAAAGCTTGAAGAAGCAGTAAAGCGGATGGAACAGTTTGTAGAAAAGAAAATGGTTGTGAATAATTAATTTATCTTTATAGCAGAGTATGTCAAAAAATTTCTATCTCTTTTTTGGCATTCTCTCTTTTCTTTATTGCTGTTTGAATACTGTAATGGGAACAGGTAGAGAATTTAGTGATAAACACTATTATTGTTGCCTATTGTATGTTCGATAGTGTTGATTGTCTTAAGATGTAAAGGTATAATGTTTTGGTAGAATATTTTTTTATAACTAGTATGTTTTCTACTAAATCAGCTAAACAGGTAGGAAGAAGCGGTTTATTTATTATCTTTATTATGGGTAGAACAACCGCCTCTATTTAAGTACATATATTTATTTGTTTTTGGAGGAGTTAATTGTGATTAAAGCAACTATTGCCGAGTTACCAAAATATGTTGATAAAGAGGTTAAATTAGGTGCGTGGATTGCCAACAAGCGCTCTAGTGGGAAAATTGCCTTTTTGCAGCTTCGCGACGGATCTGGATTTGTTCAAGGAGTAATTGTTAAAAGTGATGTAGAGGAAGAAGTATTTCAAACAGCTAAAACAGTTACACAAGAATCATCTGTATATGTTACTGGTACAGTACAAAAGGATGAACGATCTCCGTTTGGATATGAATTACTTGTTACAAATGTGGAACTGATTCATACTTCTACAGATTATCCGATTACACCAAAAGAACATGGCACAGAATTCTTAATGGATAATCGTCACCTATGGTTACGTTCAAAACGTCAACATGCAGTAATGAAAGTAAGAAATGAAATTATTCGTGCTACCTATGAATTCTTCAATGAAAATGGATTTGTTAAGGTAGATCCACCAATTTTAACAGGAAGTGCTCCAGAAGGTACAACCGAACTATTTGCAACGAAATACTTTGATGAAGATGCCTATCTATCACAAAGTGGACAACTTTATATGGAAGCTGCTGCAATGGCGTTAGGGAAGGTTTTTTCATTCGGACCAACTTTCCGTGCCGAAAAATCTAAAACACGTCGTCATTTAATCGAGTTTTGGATGATTGAGCCGGAGATGGCTTTTGTTGAATTTGAAGAAAACCTAGAGGTTCAAGAACAATACGTATCCTATGTTGTTCAATCTGTCTTGAAAAATTGTCAGCTAGAGCTTAAAACTCTTGGAAGAGATATATCTAAATTAGAGAAGATTACAGCGCCTTTCCCAAGAATAAGCTATGATGATGCGATTACTTTCTTGCATGAAAAAGGTTTTGATGATATTGAGTGGGGGGATGATTTTGGTTCTCCCCATGAAACTGCCATTGCTGAAAGCTTTGATAAACCTGTGTTTATTACCCATTATCCAACTAAAATCAAGCCTTTCTATATGCAACCACATCCAGAGAGAGAAGATGTTGTGCTTTGTGCAGATTTAATTGCCCCTGAAGGGTATGGTGAAATTATAGGTGGTTCTGAACGTATTCATGATATGGATCTCCTATATAAGCGTGTAGAAGAACATCAATTAGATCCAGAAACATATAAATGGTATTTAGAACTGAGAGAATATGGTTCTGTTCCACATTCTGGTTTTGGGCTTGGTTTAGAAAGAACGGTCGCATGGATTACAGGCGTAGAACATGTTCGTGAAACAATTCCGTTCCCAAGATTATTAAATCGTCTATATCCTTGATTAAATAATAGGGTGAAAAATATGGAAAGTTTTTCAAAAGTTGACCTCACATCGATAATTCGTGTGAGGTTTCACCTTTTGTACCAATCCTATTTTTTCCCTTCTTCTTTTTGTTAACTATTGCTAGGTTTGGGTGATTTTCATTATTTCATGCATCTGACCAACATGATATACTAAATTAGAGGTGTCATTATGAATAAAACAATTTTTTTAAAATGGTTGCAAGAGGGGAATATAAATATTCCTTCCACACTTCTAACACACTATAAATATTTGAAGATAAATGAAAAAGAATTAGTGCTTTTGCTGCAAATACATTACTATTTAGAACGGGGCAATGATTTTCCAACCCCGTCTGAAATAGCTGATCAAATGACTTTAGATAGTATGGAATGCCGCGAGTTATTGAGTCAGCTTATTAGAAAAGGTTTTATCGAGATAATTGAAGGAAACAGTGATACAGGGATTCGATTTGAGCGATATTCTTTAGAGCCCCTTTGGAATAAATTAATTGAGCAATTTTTACTTAATAATAAAAAAGAAGAAGCAGCTTTAAACGAAAAAGAAGAATCTGATTTATATACTTGCTTTGAGCATGAATTCGGTCGACCATTATCTCCTTTTGAAATTGAGACATTAAATATGTGGGTCGATGATGATCAGCATGAAATGGCAATAATAAAAGCAGCTCTTAGAGAAGCAGTTGTTTCTGGTAAATTAAACTTTCGATATATTGATCGAATTTTGTTTGAATGGAAGAAAAACGGAATTAAAACACTCGAACAAGCAAAAAATCATGGGAAAAAGTTTAGACAGCATCAAACTACTGGATACAAAATAGAACAGAGGGAAGAGGCTCCCAACAAAAAAGCAGTACCTTTTTATAATTGGTTGGATCAATAATTAATAGGTGAATAAAATTAAATAAGTTAGTCAGTAAGATTACTATCATTCGGAAAGGATGTCCAATTTATTCTTTGGATGACCTTTTTTTTATAGATTTATAGTTTATTAATTCGGAGGATCGCATGTTAAAAAAAGATGAAATCAGATATTGCCTAGATAAAATGGGAGAAATGTTTCCTGAGGCACATTGTGAATTAGTTCATTCCAATCCGTTTGAATTGGTTATTGCAGTATCTTTATCTGCACAATGTACGGATGCGCTAGTTAATAAGGTGACAAAAAACTTATTCCAAAAATATAAGACACCAGAAGATTACTTAAGTGTACCTTTAGAAGAATTGCAGAATGATATTCGCTCTATTGGTTTATTCCGAAATAAGGCAAAAAATATTCAAAAACTTTGCCAAATAGTTTTAGAAAAATACAATGGTGAGATACCAATGGATCGAGATGAATTGATTAATCTACCAGGTGTAGGAAGAAAAACAGCCAATGTTGTTGTTTCTGTTGCCTACAATATGCCTGCTATTGCTGTTGATACACATGTCGAAAGGGTAAGTAAGCGATTAGGGATTTGCAGATGGAAAGATTCTGTTTTAGAAGTCGAAAAAACATTAATGAAAAAAGTTCCTAGGGATGAATGGTCTGTGACTCATCACCGCATGATCTTTTTTGGAAGATATCACTGTAAGGCGCAAAATCCTCAATGTGAAGCTTGTCCGCTGCTAGCATTATGTAGAGAAGGCAAAAAAAGAATGAAGACTAAAGGTATAGTATAATGGACAAGTATCAATTAGATGTCCCCGTACAGCTCTTATATGGCCCTTTCCCAGTGATCAAGGAATTTTCATGTATTAAGACGGATTCCTTTGTTAGGAGACCAGCTTTTTTGCATGAAGCAAATTACTATTATAACAAGGAAACGTTTCACCCGTGGAATATAGAAAATGTTAAGGAATGTGTAAATAAGATACTAGAAGAGTGGAAGCTTCTTAAAGTGGAGCTACAACAATTTGCAGCGAACAGAGATACGTTAAATCTACAATACGGATTAACAATAGCTTTGGAATACTTTTTAGAATGCCTATATTGGATAAATGAAAAACCGGTGAATTTAATAGATGGTTTAGTAGACAAAAGTCTAGAAGTAAAACCGTTTAATTTAGAAGATCGTCTCGAATTTATCCTAAAAAGGCTGAATGGGTATCATTCCTATAGACAATTGGATGAGTTGTTTAAAGAGTTAGAAAAGCAGTTTGCGATAAAATTAGTAAAATTAAATAGGAATATTTAGAAAAAAGAAGAGGACTTTTCCATTTGGAATTGTCCTCTTCTTTTAATGAAACAGGTTCTTTAACTTATTTATTGAGAGTCATTTCGATTGTTATTTCTATTTCTCTCTTTATCTTGATTGATGTCAGTCGTGCTGGTGTTATTGTTTTGAACATCATCACTATTCCCATTATCATTATTCCCGTTATTGTTCCCATTTCCATTGTTATTGTTATCATTTCCGTTGTTATTGCCATTTTCATTGTTGCTGTTATTGTCTCCGCCATTATCAGAATCTTCGTCGCCTTCCTCGTCCTGATTATCGTCAGATTCTTCGCCATTAGGATCGTCTTGATTTTCTTCATCATCTATCGTTTCATTTGGATCCTCAGGTGGCTGTTCCTCGATTTTCTCTGGCACAGAAATATTACTAGATGCAGGATCACTTTCTAAATCATCTTTAATTGCCTTTACAGTAAAGGTATACGTACTACCAGCCGTTGGTTTTGTAATTTTGATGCTTGTATCGGAAGTAACAGTCAGCTGCTCGCTAGCTCCACCATCGACACTTACACTTACGTCAAATTTAATGCCATCTTTATCACCATAATCCCATGATAACTCGATTTGATCACTGTTTTCGTTATAGCTAGCTTTCACTCCAGTAGGAGCATTTGGCTTATTGTATTTCTGTGATACTTCGTTCAGAATATTACCTTTTACAGCATACTCAGTTAGGATTTGACTGCTTGGCGTGTATGGACTTGCCAATTTAGCTGGATACGTACCTTTTTCTATTTTTATCGTTTCGACACTATCTGGTTTTTTGAAATCAGCAGTTTCTACATCTTCAGAAATATGGCCCATTACTGCTTTAAAAATCTTTTGGGCTACTTTCTGATCTAAACCAGGTTCAATTGGATTTTTTCGTTCTGTGTAACCAGTCCATACAGCCATCGTAAAGTTGGTTGTATATCCTGCGAACCAAGCATCTGGAACACTTTTTGAATTAGTAATACCCCATTTATTTCGTTCTTCTTCAGAATAATTGGTCGTCCCAGTCTTACCAGCGACAGGCAATCCTGGAATATTAGCAAGACTTCCAGTTCCATCGCTACTTGTGAGTACACCTTTTAGCATATCTGTAATGAGAAAAGCTGTATAATCTTGCATCACAACTTTTGATTTAGGTTCCATATTTATCTTTGTGCCATCTTTTAATTTAAATGAGCGTACGGCATGTGGTGTATTATAAACTCCTTCATTTCCAAAAGCACTATAAGCACCTGCAATTTCTAGCGTGCTAGCTTCAAATGCACCAATTGCATAGGATTCATAGGCGTTCTCTAATGGAATTCCTAGATTGACAGCAAATTCTTGAGCATTTTCTGCTCC
This sequence comes from Niallia sp. Sow4_A1, assembly GCF_052116745.1. Classification (NCBI taxonomy): domain Bacteria; kingdom Bacillati; phylum Bacillota; class Bacilli; order Caryophanales; family Bacillaceae; genus Niallia; species Niallia sp. Sow4_A1. The sequence goes on from NZ_JBQKKM010000011.1 coordinate 81,698, forward strand.
AACTGCTTGGAAGGCTTTTAGTGCAGGAATATTTCTAGACATTTCTAATGCTTTTCGCATAGTCATAGACCCTTTATAGCTATTATCCCAGTTGCTAATAGATGTTCCATCAGAATAAGTAGTACGTTCATCTACAATTGTTTGATAGGTTCCCCATTTTAAATACTCAACTGCTGGACCATAGTCAAGTATAGGCTTTGCTGTAGATCCAGGTTGTCGCTTTATATCTGTTGCATAGTTTGTTCCTAGCTTTACATCTGGATCACGATCACCACCAAGAGCTAAAATTCCACCAGTTTTTGTATCCAATAAGGTGATTCCTGCTTGGAAATCTTCATCGGGGAATTCAACAATTTCTCCTTCATACATTAATTCTTCGACATAGTCTTGTGCCTCTATATCCATTGTTGTATAAATTTCTAGTCCATCTGTATATACATTTACATCTGGATATTTCTTCTCAATTTCGGCAATAACTTGTTTTATAAATGGATCGTAAGGTAAGTCGTTTGTTTGTCGATCTTCTTTTGCTACTAATGTATCTTCAACCGATGTTTTTTGAGCTTCTTCCATTTCTTCTTTTGATATATATCCATGCTGATGCATTAAAGATAATACAATATTACGTCTTTTTTCTGCTCTTTCTGGATTATTAAACGGATTATAGGCATTCGGCGCCTGTGGCATCCCAGCAAGAAGAGCTGCTTCCGGTAGTGTCAATTCATCTAAGCTTTTATCAAAATATACTCTTGCAGCCGTTTTAACACCGCTCATATTTTCCGACATAAATATTTTATTCACATACATCTCAAAAATTTCTTCTTTAGAGTATTTGCGTTCTAATTCAAGGGCAAGCCAAGCTTCTTGGGCTTTACGAGTTAATGTTTTTTGCGGTTGGTTAAAGAAGAAGTTTTTCACTACTTGCTGTGTTATCGTACTTGCTCCTTCTGAACCAAATCCATCTCTAAAGTTTGCAATAACCGCTCCGCCTAAACGAATGGGATCAATCCCATGATGCTCAAAGAAACGGGAATCTTCTGTTGCGATAAATACATCTTTTACTAAATCAGGAATATCTTCATAGTTTACATAGTCGCGATTTACCGCACCTACTTTTGCTATTTCTTTATCATTCTTGTCATAAATGGTAGAAGAAATTGGATCCTTTAATGTTTCGGGATTCAATTCTGGCGCATCTTTTACCATGATGGCAAAAGTTACTCCACCTGCAATTATTCCAATAATACCGATTGTTAATAAGATAAGCAGAACGCGCTTAAACAAATTCATGCCACTTTTTTTCTTTGCTTTTTTAGGAGCATTTTTCTTTGAGGCTTCGAGTTGCTTGCGACGCTCCTCTCGCGTTTGATATTTATCTGTCATTGTTATTCCTACCTTTCTTTGAAAAACAAAAAGGAATTAGTTAAATTTATATATCGTATCGATTACTTTAATATAGTCAATTCTAGGGTGGTAACCAAGGCTAATAGAGTGACCATTGATTTCTAATTCATGTTTCGTAATCGATTTCCTTCCGCCATTTATCATTCTTTCCCAAAACATAAAGAGTTTTTCTGCTGTTAAATAGAATATTTCACTTGTTTCAGAGAAGGAGATAATGACAAAGCAAATTCCTTGTTGTTCACATACCATCCGCATATGTTTGATTTGGTGTTCATGGAAGTTGTTTAGCGGAAAAGAAGTAGTATGCTTCGTTTCTTTCGCTTCAAAATCTATATATTTTCCTTTATAAACACCGTTATAGTCTGTAGTGGAAGCTTGTTTAAAATAGGCTTCTTTTATGACTGCTGCACTTCTTTTTGGATAATCAACCTGAACGATTTGAACAGGTGTCGGCTTTTTATGTATAACTGCCTTCCCAAATTCTAAATAATATTTATTTGTTTCATTCAAATCATCCTCTAAAGTCATTCCCCTGTTACTATAACTAATTTTTTTTTGTGATTTAATATTCTCGTTTTTTAGCGGAGAATATCTTTTTCCATTTGGGTAATGAATCTTCATTTTTTCACCTCACAAAGATCCTTTCAAAGTATAACTTATTGCAATCAACAAACAATAATACCATAAAGCGTTCATAAGAGGTGAACATTTTGATAGGTATAAATTCGTATTTTTCTCCAATAGAAGAAGAAAAACTTATAACTAGAATAAGGCTAATTACTGATAAGTGCAACTTAGACAATATATCAAGAACAAATGCCTATCTTCGTTATTATAACAAAAATCAAGAAATACAATGGGCTTTTCTTGCCAGTCAAGTTTCGCGCAATGCCGGCTGGAATATGTGTGACTTAAATGGGCTCTGGCTGCCGCAATTAGTTAGTCAAAAAAAAAGGCAGCAAATTTACCTAACCTATGAGAAAGCAAATTGGCTTATTTTTAAAGATGCATACCCCCAATTATTACTCTATGAATATTCGACGAAAATAAACGCGCCAATGTTTCATTTATTAAAAGTTTTTCAGGTTTCTTCTTTTATGGAACAAGAATGGCTGGAATTCTGGAAGAATAGGGATAAGAAAAGGTTAATGAACAGTTTGATTATTAATGAACAAAATGTTATTCAGAAGCCCGTAATTAAAAATGAAAGAATTAAGCATCATATTTTTCATTATCTTCCCTATCTTTTTCAAGATTTACTACATTTTAATGCTGTACTTTTTCCAACATTATATGGGAACCTATACGGAGCTAGCGTTGCGAACTTTACTTCCCTTGATGAGAGAATTAGGCTAGGAAATACATTAGCAAACCTATTATTTAAAAATAATTTATATCAAGACTTCTATGATTTTGCAAGAAAAAGAGAACATACTGGGTCGAGGAAGGATTATGAAAAATATATATACCCCAAAATGACCAATACAACACCAATATTGCGAGCTGTTTTTCCAATAGTCAATCATCGTGATAGTGAGAGAGGTGATTGGTATAAAAAGAAAATTAAGCATAAATGGCGAGTAAGTGGTGATAATAAAGAACCTTTCTTAATAACGGATTGGTACTTTAATAAACAAGAGCAGTTACATGAACTAATTCGCCAAAAAAATAAGTGGTTCTAGTCCATTTTTCTACTTTGTCGAATTTTAAACGAGTAATAAGAAAATCTACTTTCTTTGCCGAATCTCTTCTAGTTTTGTCACCTAGGGAGGATAGTTCATAAAAAAAAAGAAAAGAGTATATATCAAAATAGCTTGGAGGGATTTGCATGGAAATTGCTTATACAAAAGAAAAGTTATTGAATATGTTAGAAGAAATCCAAGAAGAGTTAGATGCATTAGATGAGACACTTTTTAAATCGAGAAATCAAAATATGCAACTTATTGAGGAGCATATCACTTCTTTAAATGAACTTGAAAATGTAATGGATACACTTAGGGAAAATATTACAGCAAGCCAAGTCTGCAATCCTACTGACCTTTCTCCTTATGCAAGAAAAATGCCACTTTACTTGAACTTAGCAAAATAAATCGTTAAAATAAATGGATTAACGACATTAGGTAAATGGAGTGGCAAAATTGACCGAAAATCATCAGTTGATGGATTATACAGAGAAACTTTTAGAGGCAGTCGAATATTCAGTTGAGACGTTTTACAAAGTGAAGGAATCGGGAGTAAATGAGGATTTTTATAAAGTCGTTCGTCCGTTTGCGAATCAAATTAAAGAGATTAATGATGAATGGAAGGAAATGGCTAAAGCATGGGTCAGCGAAGCGAAGCCTGATTATTTAAGTTCCATTCAAATTAATACAGCATCTGATCATATTGAATTAATTTCGATTCAAGCATTTTTTACGCAAACGAGCAAGAAACGGTTTCTTGATTCGGCAAAATCTGTAAAGTATATATTACAAACATTACTGGATTTGCTAACGGCGGAAAAACAATAGGGGAATGTCAAAAGGAGATGAAAAATCTCTTTTTTTTTCGTTTATTTAAAGGTAGGGTAATTCGTCTATGCCATTTAGTCAGTTGTTTTTTGATAATGAATGCACGGGATAGGCGAAATCATCATATAGTAGAGAAGGATACCTTTAACGTGGGAGGATAGATTTTCATGTATAGAGCATCTAATCCACAAAGAAGAAATGTACCTTATCTGAACGCTTATACGACGCCATATTCACAAACCGAGAACAGACAATATTATTATCCTTATATGAACATGGACCAAGGGCAATGGAATGGGGTAGGGATGAATGGACAAAATCACTATCATATGCCAATGCAACCCAATTATCCAAACAACCAACCAAGTTTTTATCACCCGCAAAATGCATACAAGAGCAGCACCCAAGACATTTTTCAAAATCCATTGCATTATATGGATAACTCGGAAATGAACCATTACTCGCAAAATTATATGAATCAAAATCCAAGCTTTATGAATCCATATCCAAAGCAGTCATTTATCCCCAAGAAACAAGGGAATGTGAAAAGTATTATGAATTCTTTTAAATCACAAGACGGTTCATTAGATTTTAATAAGATGATGGATACTGCTGGAATGATGATGAACGCGATGAATCAGGTTACGGGCTTAGTAAAGGGCGTCGGCGGAATCTTTAAAGTATAAGCAGAATGAACAAGGAGGCTGTCAATCGACAGCCTCCATTTCTTTTTCTCTACTTACCAGCGGTGTGCTTTTGCATTACTTCTTAGAATGATATTGTTTTGAGACATTTGTGTATGCCCATTTACTTGGGACTTAGAACGTTTTGGTCTCGTCCAATTGTGATGAAAAAGCGCAGAATGAGAATCTAATTGATCTTTATAACTCATCTTATCACCTCAGGAAGTAAGATTAGAAGAAATTTTTGGATGAAAAGGAACCTCTCCTTCTTGCGTTTAGGAAGGAGAGTGTGCTTCTTTTAGCATCCACTATTAATATGTGCAGATTATAATTTTTTACTCTATCTGGTTTAGGAACTTTGGTCTTCAATCATTATTTTTTTCCCTTTTTGTTTCGGTACTTTAATGATAAGCAAGCCATTTTGATAGGATGCTTTGACTTTTTTTTCATCAATAGGGTGAGGAAACGCAATCGTTCTGCTGCTTTTTTTAAACGTCTGACTTGTATGAAATGTTTTCGTTTTCGTATTTTCTTCTGTAATGATATCCTGATGGTTTACACTTATAGTTAAATGATGGTCAAAGATATCTAATTGTATTTGTTCTTTGTTGATTCCTGGAAGTTCTGCTTTGATAATTGTTGCACTTTCCGTTTCATTCACACTAACGGGAAAAGCCATGTTTGGAAATGGATTGCTAAAAAACTCATCCATTTGTTGTAGAAAGTTTTTCACTGGCTTTTCTTGGAAAAATTGATTCATGGAACGCATAAATCCATTTAAAACTTGAGGATTTTTCTCCTTTTTATTCGGGTCAATTGGGAAATTGGAAGACATTTTAAATCACTCCTTACATAAAACATGAACATAAGTTGATAAATGTTTTCTTCCTTTTTCTATTCAGGGAGAAAACTGCAAATGAATAGGCCTTTTTCTACTTATACTATGCCTAATACATACAATTGGTGTTTCGTCCCCCTGCCATTTTTAATTAGAAATAGAAAAAAGGATGCCAAGAAGAGTTTTGATATATCCAATATTTTTCTCTCATCTGGCTTAAGTAGGTGAGGAGATTAATGTTACGCAAATGTTTGAATAGCTCAACAAATGAACAGCTTTTAATGACGTTTTACTTTATCTGTTTTTATAAAAAGTGCTATATTAAATGAAAAGCGGAAGAAAGGAAGTTAGTAAAAATGAATACTATAAAAGTTGGTAAGGAAGAGCTTTCTTATATAGAAAAAGGAGAAGGGGAAACCATTGTACTCATTCATGGATTTTGTGGAAGTACTGATTACTGGGAGTATATTATTCCATTACTTGCAGATAAATATCATGTATTAGCAGTCAATCTACGGGGACATGGAACTTCAAGCTTTAGTGGAGAACCCTTTCAAATAGAAGATTTAGCGAAGGATATTAAGGAGTTATTAGCGAGATTAGGGATTGAAAAAATATATATGTTTGGACATTCACTAGGCGGTTATGTGACATTGGCTTTTGCAGATCTTTTTATAGAAAGCTTAAAGGGATTTGGCTTAATTCATTCAACCGCATATCCTGATACAGAAGAGGGAAAGGCAGGTAGGCTAAACGCCATTCAAAAAATTCAAGACCTCGGCATTATAGAGTTTGTAAATGGTCTAGTTCCTAATTTATTTGCAGACGAATCCCTTGTTAAGTTAACGAACGAAGTAGAAAAGGCAAAAACAATTGGTTATGGCACTAATGCTTTAGCTGCTATGGAAACACAGGCAGCTATGAGAAATAGACCAGATAGAAATGATGTTGTGGATGAAGCTAACTTGCCTATTTTATTGGTAAAGGGAACAAAAGATAAAGTGGTTTCAGTGGATCGAGTAGCTTCTGCATCAAGCTCGAATATTTTTGAAGTTAGATTAGAAACTGGACATATGAGTATGCAGGAAGCTCCCAATGACTTAGCAAAAGCAATCCATTCATTTGTTAAAGAGAACTAACAAATAATGGTTATTTTTTTCTTTGAAAATCTCTTTTAAATCGAACGTCTATTCGATAGAATGGAGGTTATAGAGGTGAATCAAAATGAACGTACGTAAAAACCTTCAAGATATTATGAAAGAATTAAAAACAAAGGAAGACTATAAAGAAAAAATTTCCCATTGGCATACAATCGAACCGAAAGAAGCTGTAACAGCCCCGCTACCAGAAGATTTATTACCTAATTTAAAAGATGCATTGCAAAAGCGGGGCATTACACGATTATATACACATCAATCCTCCTCCTATCAGGCGATTCGGGAAGGGGATAGTGTAGTTGCTGTCACGCCAACTGCATCAGGAAAGACTCTTTGCTATAATCTTCCTGTTATCCAGTCCATTGCTGAAAATAAAAACGCAAGAGCTTTGTATATGTTCCCGACAAAAGCACTTGCACAGGACCAGAAAAGTGAATTAAATGAGCTAATTGAAAGTGCTGAATTACAAATAAATAGCTATACATATGACGGAGATACTCCTGCTTCGATTAGACAGAAGGTTCGCAAGGCAGGGCATATCGTCATCACAAATCCGGATATGCTTCACTCAGCTATTTTGCCACATCACACAAAATGGGTATCTTTATTTGAAAACTTAAAATATGTCATTATTGATGAATTGCATATTTATAGAGGCGTTTTCGGAAGTCATGTTGCGAATGTCATTAGAAGATTAAAACGGATTTGTGCCTTCTATGGCAGTAATCCTGTCTTTGTATGTACATCTGCAACCATTGCGAATCCAAAGGAATTGGCAGAAAATTTAACAGAACAGCGTGTTAAGCTAATTAACAATAATGGTGCTCCAAGCGGCAAGAAACATTTCGTCTTTTATAATCCTCCCATTGTGAATATTCCTTTAAACATCAGGAGAAGCGCGACTTTAGAAGTAAGGCAGATAGCAGGAGAATTGCTGAAAAATAAAATTCAAACAATCGTCTTTGCCAAAAGTCGAGTACGAGTTGAGATACTACTAACTTATTTACAGGAACTAGTTAAGTATCAGCTTGGATCAAAATCTATTCGTGGCTATCGTGGCGGATATTTACCAACGGAAAGAAGGGATATTGAGCAAGGTTTAAGACATGGAAATATATACGGAGTTGTTAGTACTAATGCATTAGAATTAGGTGTAGACATTGGACAACTTCAAGCTTGTGTGATGACAGGGTACCCTGGTACGATTGCCAGTTCATGGCAACAGGCGGGACGAGCTGGGCGTAGACATGATGAATCACTTGTGATTATGGTAGCAAGCTCTAGTCCCCTTGATCAGTATATGGTTGCTAATCCTGACTATTTTTTTAGTAGAAATCCAGAAACAGCGAGGATAAATCCTGATAATTTAATTATCCTAATTGATCATATGAAATGTGCGGCTTACGAGCTTCCGTTTAAAGAAGGAGATACATTTGGAAATTGTGAAATAACAGAAATACTCGAGTTTTTAACAACTGAACGAATCCTCTTTCAAAATGGAGATAAATGGTATTGGATGAATGATTCTTTTCCAGCACATAATATAAGTCTTCGTTCTGCATCACAAGAAAATATAGTCATTATTGACATTTCTGATCGTAGTAAAAGCAGAGTGATTGGAGAAAGTGATCGCTTTTCTGCGATGACTCTATTACATGAAGAAGCTATTTATATGCATCAAGGGATTCAATATCAAGTGGAGAAACTAGATTGGGAAGAGAAAAAAGCATATGTTCGTGAAGTCAGTGTCGATTATTATACAGATGCCAATTTAGCGGTATCTTTAAAGGTTTTGGAAGAAGATAATCGAACCGATTATTCTGAAGCAGAAACAGGCTTTGGCGATGTTAGTATTATAGCGATGAGTACAATTTTTAAAAAAATAAAATTTGAAACACATGAAAATATAGGTTCTGGTCCCATTACTCTGCCTGAAGAAGAGCTTCATACAAATGCGGCATGGCTTTCTTTTCCACAAGAAAAATTAGCATGGGATCAAGAGCAAACCGAACAAGGCCTAATTGGTGCTGCTCATGCATTAAAACATATAGCACCGCTTCTTGTTATGGCAGATCCATCTGACTTACATGTAGTTCCACAAGTAAAAGCAGAGCATAATGAAAAAGCAACAATCTTCTTTTATGATCAATATCCTGGTGGGATCGGCTTAAGTAAAAAAATATATGAAGAAATGCCATCAGTATTAAAGGAAGCAAAAAAAATGGTGAAAAATTGTGCTTGTGAATACGGCTGTCCTTCTTGTATAGGAACAGAGAGCCATTCAAATAACAGTAAAAGGGATGTAATTAGAATCCTTTCGCTCTTGGAAGAAAATAATTTTTCTATTTAAGGGGAATAATATGTCGATTAAAAATAAGTTAAGTAGAATGAAGTCTCATATAAAAAAAGAAGAACAGACTACTCCTGTTAAAAATATCGAGATAAAGGGAAAGAATATTCCATTTATCCAGCAGTGGGAGCAAGAAAATGTCTATCCTTATTGGCTAGATCAGGACTATTGTTTAATTCGTGAAGTAAGCTATCCTCTGGACTATACACATGGGAATTATACATTTCGGGAGTTTTGTCACATTGTGGACGAATGGAATAAAGTCAATTACGACCATCCTCTTTCAGCAAAAGGGCATCAGGCAAAGGAGCTGTTCTTCTTTGACACGGAGACAACTGGCCTTGGAGGCGGTACGGGAAATACTATATTTATTCTTGGGTATGCACAATTACGAGAAAATGAAATAGTTCTAAAACAGCATATATTGCCACATCCAGGAGCAGAAGTGCCTTTATTTAATAGTTTTTTAGAGAATGTAGACTATACAACTCTCGTAACATATAATGGAAAAGCTTTTGATTGGCCACAAGTAAAAACAAGACATACGCTAATAAAGGAGCATGTACCAAAGCTCCCTGAATTCGGTCATTTTGATTTGTATCACGGGGCAAGGCGGATGTGGAAACATCGTTTAGATAGAACAAAGCTGTCTATCGTGGAGGAAGAAATCCTTGGAGTAAAGCGGCAGGATGATATTCCCGGATTTCTTGCCCCCATGATTTATTTTGACTTTGTTGAACGAAAGAATCCTGAAGGAATGCTTGGTATTTTAAAGCATAATGAAATAGATATCCTTTCTCTTATTACTTTATATACCCATTTAAGCTATCAATTGTTAAGAAGAGATTATAACATTAGTGCCAAAGAAACGTTAGAAGTTGGAAAATGGTATGCCGTAATTGGCCAGACTGATATTGCCAAACAAAATTTACTGAGTATTCAGGAGCAAAATAAAGAAGAAGTTTTAGAGGCAGCCTTTTTATTAGCAAAAGAATATAAAAGAGAGAAAAGATTAGAGGATGCTGCCGAGCTTTGGAGAAAAATTGTTCAAACATATACACAAGAAACAAAAGTTGCAATGGTTTTACAATCGCTAATAGAACTTGCTAAAATGGCAGAACATAAAGAGAAAAACTATCAACTGGCATTAAACTATACCCAAACAGCAGAGCAAATAGTAAAACACAAAGATAAGCTAGATAAAATGATGTTTGAACTTCAAAAAAGAAGTGAACGCTTAGAAAGAAAACTGCAAATGAATAATAGAAATCAGTTATTCCATCAATAACCTAGTTGTTTGTACGCCCGTTCCCTATTAAAATAGTAATTGGTTCATTTATACTAAAAACTTTTTTCTATGAAATATATTTTAGTAATTTAACAACAATATAATTTCATAGAAAATACAAATTAGCATAGATGAAATACTAATTTGGAGTGAACGAACTTGTATAAAGTGGTTATGTGTATGTTTTTTGTTCTTATTTGTTTAACCATCATCTTATTTACAACACTAAAAGACAGCTTCTATGCCCTTTTATAAAATTATAATGACTCAAATAATATTGGGAATTATGGTGATTAATGATGCAGTAAAAAATTCTCTCGGCAAAATAGGTGTTTGTATTAGTACAAGATTATCCCTTTCTACATAAATTGTTAGTGTAAGATAACTAATTTTTGAGAGGAGATTTTCTTATGCATTGTAAACCAAATAACATTTTACCTGCAGTAGTACATCCGACAAAATGTTGTGTGAATAACACTTTTTCTAATAATATTGTGCCACATATTCATCCAACACATACTACTACTGTAAACCATGTGAACTATGAGCATCAACATTTCTTCCCACACACTCAATCTGTTGAGAATGTGGTAACTAATACTCAAGCTAATATGGGTTCAGCTCCAGCTCCAATGGCACCAATGGCACCAGCAACTCCAGCTATGCCAACAACTGGAGGAACACCATTTACAGCAACTGGTCAAATGTTCCCGGCTCAAACTGGTATGCCTGGTGGATTCCCATTTAGAAAAAGATAAGTAAGCTAAAACAAGGATCTTTGTTTGAGATCCTTGTTTCTATTTATAGAAAAGTTATTTTAAAACCCACACTTAAACTTACTTTTTACTAAGAGTAGTGGCGGAAGGAAGGTGGGAAGATTATTAGTCAAAAAGAAAAGAATGATTCCCGTAAATATCAGTAGGGGAGAAAAAAGATAACATTGCCTGGAAAAATCCTTTTTTCATCACGATTATTTTCGATCATTTTATCGAATACTTAACATATAATGAAATCAGCAAGCAAAGAAGCAGAGCTAAAAACGGTGTTCTTCTTCTTTTAGGAGGTATAAATTCTTTATGGGAAAAACTATTTATGATATATTTTAAAGTAATAATGGTTAATACGAAGGAGTTACTTGTACAATTATGAAAATAGCCGTCATTTCTGGCTATAAGCCTTTTGAGATAGGAATATTTAAACGAGACGAACTAGCTGTAGAATACATAAAATTAGCAATTAGGAAAAACCTGCAAATAATGCTGGAAGAAGGACTTGAATGGGTATTAATTAGTGGTCAACTTGGTACAGAGCTCTGGGCTGCTGAAGTTGTTTATGATTTGCAAATGGAAGAATATCCTGATTTAAAACTAGGAATTATTACTCCATTTCTTGGACAGGAACAAAATTGGAAAGAAATAAATAAAGAATGGTATGAAGAAATTATGATTCAGGCTGATTTCGTTGATTCAGTATCCAAGAAAGCATATGAAAATCCACAGCAATTAAGAGATAAGAATGTATTTTTACTGAAAAAAAGTGATGCTCTTCTTCTGTTTTATGATGAGGAGAACCCTGGTAGTCCCAAATATTTGTACGAATTGGCTAAAATGTATCAGGAAAAAAACACCTTTGAAATTCGTAAAATCCAGTTTTCAGATTTACAAGATATTGTGGAAGAAGTAAGATTTAATGAAGAGTATTAGTAGAATTAATTGACAAAATGGCGTATTTTTGAAAAAATATTGAGATAAATGGTAATCGACTGAGGTGAGCGATAAATGCTATCAGATAAAATGAAATTAACAGCAAAAGATATTTTGGAAAAAGAGTTCAAAACTAGTGTAAGAGGATATAAGCCGGAAGAAGTAGATAAGTTTTTAGATTTAATTATTAAAGATTATGAAACATTGCATCAAGAAATTGAAGAGCTTCAACAAGAAAATTTACGCTTAAAAAAGCAAGTGGAGGATGCTAGTCGCAGACAACCACCTCCAACTACAGCAGGCACAACTAACTTTGATATTTTAAAAAGATTATCTAATTTAGAAAAGCATGTGTTTGGTAGTAAGCTTTACGATTGAGTTACATTTACTAAATGCAGGTCATGCTGCATAATAGATTAAGAATTACCTATAATAACCATTGCAATGCTTTGGTAAAACCACTATAATAGCTATTGTATCAATAAAACGCTTTGGTAATCGCTGCAAACTTAGTTTGTAGAGGAAAGTCCATGCTCGCACAGGCTGCGATGCTTGTAGTGTTCGTGCCTAGTTAAAAAATAAGCTAGGGCAGCATATTTATGTTGACGGCAGGGAAAATGCCTAAGTCTTAGGATATGGCATGAATACCTTGAAAGTGCCACAGTGACGTAGCCTTGTCAGAAATGACAAGGGTGGAACGAGGTAAACCCCGCGAGCGAGAAACCCAAATTATGGTAGGGGAACTTTCTCTGAGGAAATGAACGGATGAGAAGGACAGAAATTATATTTCTGTAGATAGATGATTACCGCCTTTGTACGAGATGTTAAAGTCGTATGAGTACAGAGGAACAGAACATGGCTTATAAAGCGTTTATGTTGATTAATGATGAGAATGAAGATAAAATCACAAGGGTGACACGGAGATTAGTGTCTGATAAACTGTTAGCGTTTTGGCTTAAAACAGTATGTCATGCATTTAATCTGGTCATCCTTTTTATATGGACTATTTCTTGTATCAAAATAAAAGTAAAAATAAACAACATACATAAGATGAAATTATAGTGAAATGAAGGAGATAATATGCGAAACTTTGAATTAATAGCAACAGCTGCTATGGGGCTTGAAGCAGTAGTTGCGAAAGAAGTACGAGAGTTAGGGTATGAATGTACAGTAGATAATGGGAAAGTATTATTTAAAGGCGATGAAACCGCAATTGCAAGAGCAAATATGTGGCTTCGTACAGCAGATCGTGTAAAAATTAAAGTGGCCGAATTTAAGGCAACTACATTTGATGAACTTTTTGAAAAGACGAAAGCGATTCGTTGGGAGGATTATTTACCTGTTCATGCTCAATTCCCTGTTTCAGGTAAATCAGTAAAATCAAAACTTTTCAGTGTATCGGATTGTCAAGCAATCGTTAAAAAGGCTATCGTTAATCGTATAAGCTCACATTATAAAAAAACTGGCTGGCTAGAGGAAAACGGAGCTTTATTTAAAATAGAAGTAGCAATCCTTAAGGATATTGTTACATTAACAATGGATACTTCAGGTCAAGGTCTTCATAAACGAGGTTATCGAGCTGATCAAGGGGAAGCACCACTAAAAGAAACCCTAGCTGCAGCTTTAATTTCACTAACAAATTGGACAGCAGATCGACCATTCGTAGACCCTTTTTGTGGATCTGGAACGATTCCTATTGAAGCTGCTTTAATTGGACAAAATATCGCACCAGGTTTTAATCGTGACTTTATTTCAGAAAGTTGGGATTGGATGCCAGCTAAAGTATGGGAGGATGTCCGTACAGAGGCAGAGGATACTGCCAAATATGACCAGCCACTTGAAATCTTTGGATCAGATATTGATCATCGCATGATTAAAATAGCTCAAGAAAATGCATTTGAGGCAGGACTAGGAGATTTAATTACTTTTAAACAAATGCAAGTAAAAGACTTTACCACAATGAAAGAAAATGGTGTTATTGTGGGGAATCCGCCGTATGGAGAACGATTAGGGGATAAGCCATCTGTTCAAAAAATGTATCAAGAAATGGGACAGGCTTTTGCTCCACTTGAAACATGGTCTATTTATATGCTAACAAGTGATGAAGCGTTTGAAACACACTACGGCAGAAAAGCAACAAAGAAACGTAAACTATTCAATGGTTTTATCAGAACAGATTATTACCAGTATTGGGGAAAGCGAAAAAGAGATTAACAAATTAAAATTCCTTTAACAGATTAACTGTATTCGATGAGTATATTTTTTTTGTATCCGTATATATTTATTCTATACGTATTTTTCTGGAGGGAATATTTATGAACGATAATACAGTAGACTATACAAAAATTATGGATGCATTGAATTCTTCTATCGATCTTATGGCTGGAGAAGGAGTTGCAGACGAAAGCGTGATTCAAAAGCTGTCTAACGCCCAACAAATAGTTCACCAAGCAATGTCTTATTCCTTGTCTAGAGATAGGGGCTGAAGGAGAAATGGTGCTCTGAAGGTTCTTCTTTTCTGATTTTTTTACTTTAGAACAAATTAAAAATGCCATAAATGTTTGAGAGGGTGCCAAATTATTTTAAGGCAACCCTCTTTTCACTCGAATATTAGTTATAAATTGTCTATGATAAGGATTCGTTATGAAATAAATAAGGATAATTTTATATATAGCAAAGAGAGAAAAAAGGAAGTCAATTCGTAAAGTCGGAGGGGTATCATGCAAAATAGCATGCCATTTGAAGTAGCAAAAACAGAATCATTTTATGAAAAATTGGGAGAATGGATTGGTGACGTCTTTTATGACATTCTTCCAGAAGCAGGATATGAATTACGTGATGAACAGGTTTATATGGCTTATCAATTAGAAAAAGCATTTAAAGATAAAAAAACGATTTTTGCAGAAGCAGGTGTCGGTACTGGAAAAACATTTGTCTATTTATTATACAGCATTTGTTATGCTCGATATGTAAACAAGCCTGCAATTATTGCTTGTTCAGATGAAACATTAATCGAACAGCTTGTGAAAAAAGAAGGCGATATTGCCAAGCTAGAGCAAGCTCTTGGATTAAATATTGATGTGCGATTGGCAAAATCCCGCAACCAGTATTTATGCTTAACAAAATTGGATCAAAAAATCACTTTTGAAGATACTTATAATTCTATTTATGACAGTCTTCCTGAATTCGTTCACGGAACAGGTTCTATGCAATCCTTTGCTCCTTATGGGGATAGAAAGGATTACCCAGATCTAAATGATAAGGATTGGGAAGGTGTGGCATGGGATTCCATGCAAGATTGTTTTACATGTGATAAACGCCACCGTTGTGGACAGACATTACACAGGGATTATTATCGTAATGCCAAGGATTTAATCATATGTTCCCATGATTTTTATATGGAACATATTTGGACAAAAGAATCGAGAAAAAGAGAAGGGCAGCTTCCATTACTGCCTGATAGTGCGTGCGTAGTTTTTGATGAAGGTCACTTACTAGAATATGCAGCACAAAATGCGTTAACCTATCGTTTAACAGAACAAAATTTGGAAAATCTATTAACTAGATTGATGGCAAATGATGTGCGTGAAAAAACATTAAATATTATTGAAGAAACAATCTATCAGAATGAGCAGTTTTTTAGAGAGTTAACAGATGCTTCCTTTAAAGCAGAAGGCTCTGAAAAACAAGAAATTAAAAAAACAGACAAAGTAATGCGAGCAGGAAGAAAATTAGCAGGATATATTTCGGAATTAGAGGAAGAGCTTGTGTTCGAAAGCGAAATGTATGTTATTAATGAGTATGACTTAAAAGTTGTTGAGGAGTATTTAGAACAGATATCTCATTCTTTAAGCTTATTTTTGAAGGAAATGAATGGAATTACATGGTTTGAAGAAATGAATGAGGAAAGAACGCTTGTAATTATGCCAAGACTTGTTCAAGACATTATGCAAGAGGAAGTATTTAGCCAACAAAAACCAATTATTTTTTCATCTGCAACATTGTCTGAAAACAAATCATTTGAATATATGGCCAGAAGTATCGGAGCATCTGATTATCTTTCTTTTTCTGTTGATTCTCCATTTGATTACGATGAGCAGATGAATGTTCATATTAAGTCATTTGAGAAAGAAATGAATATGGAAAAACAGGAATATTGTTATGAAGAGTTGATAAAAGCAGAGGGACGCTCATTGGTTCTTTTTAATAGCAAAGAAGATTTGGCTAGTTTTAAGGAAAATCTACCAAAGGACTTTTCGCTTCCAATCTATTTCGAAGGAGAAAGAGAAATCAGTACGCTTGTTTCTAACTTCCAAAATGAGGAAGAATCCATCCTTTGTGCTGTGAATTTATGGGAAGGGTTAGATGTGCCAGGTAGATCTCTAGAAAATGTGTTTATCTATTCCTTGCCATTTCCTCCAAATGATCCAGTGTATAAAAGTAAACGAGAAAATGTCGGAAATCCATTTTTAGAAGTGGATTTACCTTATATGATTTTAAGACTACGTCAAGGCATTGGTCGTTTAATACGTACACATGAAGATAAGGGCTCCATTCATTTATGTATGGATAGCGATGAAACAGAGTTCGTACAAAATGCTGTATTAAAGGCATTGCCTGTAACACCAAATTAAGCAATTAATCATAAATGTCTCATTAGTCATTCTATTAGTGTGTCTTAAAAATAGGACACATAGTTGCTTGTTGCAGCTCAGAATGAACGAATGAGGCATTTTTTTCAAAATAAGCGAGTACATTTTTTTTACTTACTCCAATATCATAATATATCTAGTTTTCCAACAGGTATGTTATGATAAAAGAATACTAAAATGGAAAAGAGGAGAGTATATTGTCTATTAATATAAAAGAGATGGAAACAAAATTTTTGGAGTATGTGAAGAAGATAGGAGCATACAATGAAGCGCTCGCTCTAATTTATTGGGATTTACGTACAGGTGCTCCAAAAAAGGGAGTCAATCAACGAACAGAAGTAATCGGAGTGTTATCTTCTGAATTATTCGAATTATCAACTTCTGAACAATTAGAATCCTATCTTACTGTTCTATCTGAAGAGATCGTTCAAGAGGAATTATCCCCGATTACAAGAAAGACAGTAGAAGAAATGAAAAAGGATTTTGATCGCAATAAAAAAATTCCAGCTCAAGAATACAAGGAATATGTTATGCTTCAATCAAAAGCAGAAAGTGTTTGGGAAGAAGCGAAGGAGAAAGCAGACTTTGCACTTTTTCAGCCGTATTTAGAAAAACTAGTAGAAATGAACAAGAAATTTATCGAGTATTGGGGACATACAAACAATAAATATGATGTTTTATTAGATATGTATGAGCCTGGTATGACAGTCGCTATATTGGATGAAGTCTTTTCTAATGTGAGAGAGAAAATAGTGCCTTTAGTACATAAAATTGCAGAATCAAGTCATAAACCATCTACAGAGTTCTTATATGAGCGATTTTCGAAAGAAGATCAAGAAGCATTTAGTTTGGAAGTGTTGAAGCAAGTAGGATATGACTTTGATGCTGGACGTTTAGATCAAACCGTTCATCCATTTGCTACAGGGATCAATCCGGGTGATGTTCGTATAACGACGAAATATGATGAGTCAGACTTTAGAGTAGCTGTATTTGGAACAATTCATGAAGTTGGTCACGCTTTATATGAACAAAATATTTCCAAAGATTTAATCGGAACTCCTTTATGTTCGGGAACTTCGATGGGAATTCATGAATCTCAATCACTATTTTATGAGAATTTTGTCGGAAGAAATTTATCCTTCTGGAAACATAATTATGAAACACTAAAATCCCATACAAACGGTCAGTTTGATCAAGTTTCTGTCGAAGATTTTTATCGTGCGATCAATGAATCGAAGCCTTCTTTAATTAGAATTGAAGCAGATGAACTAACCTATCCGCTACATATCATGATTCGTTATGAAATAGAGAAAGGTTTATTTGATGGTGATATACAAGTGAAGGATTTACCAAAGATTTGGAATGAGAAATATCAGTCCTATTTAGGAGTGGTTCCTGAAAATGATGGGGAAGGGGTTCTTCAAGATGTACATTGGGCCGGAGGAAGCTTTGGTTATTTCCCTTCCTATGCACTTGGTTATATGTATGCAGCGCAACTAAAACAGGTAATGCAAAAAGACCTTCCTGAATTCGATAATTTATTAGAACAAGGACAATTACTGCCTATAAAAGAATGGCTTAATGAAAAAATTCATCGCTACGGAAAAATGAAAAAACCACTTGAAATATTGAAAGATGTTACTGGAGAGGGCCTAAATGCTCAATATCTAATTGATTATCTTTACACTAAATATAGTGACGTATATCAGTTAGAGCAATAATCAACACTTATTGACTGAACGATGATGAAGCGAGGGTAATTTTAAAGGGCTCCCTATATTACAGCAGTATTGCAATTCAATCGATTATAACAAATCGGTTAATCTTTTCTAGTTTCGGCACATATTCCATGAATGATAAATATACTAATATATGTTTATAAAGAAGTGGGTGTGATAAATATGGAGAATTATTATTGTAGTCACTGCCTGACCATCTATAATGAAAAGACAATTTGCAAATGCTGTGGGCAAAAGGTGGAGAATAAAATTAAAATCGAAGTACAAAGTCATACAGATAATAAGAAAATAATGTAGAGGAAAATATGATGAAAAAATCATTTTTTTGATTGAGTTAATTCTGCATGTTAAATCAGTTGAATTCCCTAACCAAATGGGTGAGAAAGTAAAATCTTAAACGGGGAAAAATTCAGCGGAAAGTAGAATTGTTCAGCTTCAATCAATGTGGATAGATAAAACATTGATTGAAGTTGAACTTTATATTTCTAAAATAAGAACAATGGTTAATTGGCCAATGTTTTGGAGCGAAATAGGCAAGCTAAGTGCTTTTTCAAAACCAGATAACTTTGTTTCACCTGCTAAAACGGTAGGTGGTGTTATATCTATATCAATTCCATTTTGAGACACAAATGTAGATAAATTACCAGCAATCATATTCCCTAATTCACCAGAGAATGATTCAAGCATAGCCCCTTCCAAAAACATACCAAACATGGATTCGCCTAGCTTACCAAAAACTTGGTTATCCCCATCTATAATGATTCTGCCACGAAAATCTCCAGTTAATCCAATTAATACCCCTAAAGATTTTAAAACAAATGGTGAGACAGTTACAGATGGCCTCTCAATTTGTAGTTCACAGGGAATAACACCTTTTACAGCTTCAATTGTTCCGTTTAAAATTTCAGTTGTACTTTTAGTTAATGACACACACTATTCCCCCATCCTCTAGATAAAAACATCTTATCATAAAATAGACCTATTTTGTTTATATTTTTTTGAGAAAATAGGATATACCACATGGTACATTTTTCCTAAACTACTTGTTTTATATGGATTTCCCTTGCTAAAAGGACAGAAAAATAAAACTATTTTTCTTATTGAAAATGATTTTCATTGATGATAATATGTAATTGAGATAGAAAATTATTCTCATTAAGGAAATGAGGTGTAACGAATGATAGCTTTTCCTATTGGCTTAACGGTTATCGGTTATTTATTTGTTATGAAGTATGTTTTAAACCATACAACCAAAGCAACAGATATTAAATAATAGTTTTACATATGATGATGAATGAAATACTGCTTTTTCTTGTCACCCTTGCCTACCTACATAGGGATTGGCTAACAAGAGAAAGCAGTTTTTTTCATTTCTCTAATATCAGTAAGACGTTATTTGAGAATGCGGAGAAGAGAGTTTGGTGAGTAACTGTCCCTAAAGGTAACACATGGTAAGATTCACTTTTTTTAGGTCGCTTTCAATTTTCAGTTAATTTTACTTTATTGTTATGTGGAAAATAGTTAAAATAAAAGAAATACATAGATGAAAAGGAGTTTATCCATGCTTTCAACGAATACAGACACCTTACATAAATGGACAGCGTTTTATCAATATTTTTTGGCACATAGTGATCAACAAACTGCGCAAAGATTGAAAGAACTAATTAAAAAAGCAACTAGACAAGAATTTATTGCAACTTTTTGTGGACATTATTCTGCTGGAAAATCAAGCATGATTAATAAACTTGTTGGTACAAAGGTTTTACCAACAAGCCCCATTCCGACAACGGCTAATATTTTTCGCGTGAAGAAAGGAAGCAAACAGTTAAAAGTTTCATATTGCACGAACCAAGCAGATGTTTATAAAGAGGTTCTTGATATAAAAGGCGTTTTACAGGCAACAGAAAGAGTGGATGAAATAAAAGAATTAGAAGTCCAATTGGATACGGAACTCCTTTTAGAGAATGCTATTTTAATGGATACCCCAGGAATTGATAGTACAGATCAAGCCCACCAATTAGCAACGGAATCTAGCATTCATCTCGCAGATATTATTTTCTATGTCGTTGATTATAATCATGTACAGTCCGAAATAAATTTTGATTTTACGAAACAGCTAGTTGATTCAGGCAAAAAATTTGTGTTAATCGTTAATCAAATGGATAAACATCGAGAAGAAGAAATTTCATTTCAACATTTTAAACAAAGTGTTTCTGACTCCTTTTTGTCATATGGAATTAAGCCAGAAAAAATTTTCTTTACTACCTTAATCGAAACGAATTTTTTCTATCAAGGGTTGAAAGAGTTAAAGTGTTATATTGTTGAAAAAATGAAAGAAAAAGAGTTCATTCTTCCTATTTCAATGGATGAATCCTTTCAAAAGCTATATAAAGATCATCATGCCTTTATCGAAACAAAGTATGCTGAAAGAATCGCTCCTATAGATGAGGAGTTAGCAGGTTTAACGGAGGAAGAATATCATTCATTAGAATCAACCTTAAGTACAATAAAAAAAGAACTTCAAACAATAGATGAGGAAGAAAGCGAAACAGTAGTATCTTTAGAAAACGAGTGGCATTCGATTATTAAAAATGCGTATATTATGCCATTCAATCTTCGTGAATTAGCCAAGTCATATTTGGAAACAGAACAGAAAAATTTTAAAATAGGATTATTTGGCAGCAAAAACAAAACAAAAAAAGAAAGAGAGGAAAGACTACTTGCTTTTTACACAGAGCTCGAAAAGCTTGTTCAAATACAATTAATAACGCCATTATCGCAGTTTTTTGAGAAACACGGTAAGTCAGAGTATTTTCCGAAAATTAAAGGGCTTGCTTCTATTTTACATAGGCATAGGTTAAAAGAGTTAGTAAATAAGGATGCGCAGCTTTCTGAAAACTATGTTCTGGTATATTGTGAGACTGTTGAAAATGATTTGAAACAGTCTTTTAGGAAAGAAATCACGACACTATTTACTCAATGGAAAGAAGAGCGCCAGCGACAATTACATACGGAAAAAGAAGAGCGTAGGAAAGAACAGAAAATCTGGCAAGGATTTGTAGACTGTAAGCTAAAAAAGGAAGAGCTAGAGACTAAATGGCAAGACTGGAGAGAGAACCTAAAGCATCTCTTTGTCACACAATCAGTTGATGAGAGTCTATTGCAAAGATTACTAGATTCAGATAAAGAAGAAATTACTTACCAAACATTATCATCCATAAACGCAAGAGCCGTAGACAAGAAAAGAAATCTGACTGAGGATATTAAACGAGAAGAAAGAAATGAATTTGATACAGATTTACTAATTAAACAATTACGTTTTTTAAGTAATAACCTGCAACAGGTAAAGGGATTTACACATATAGCAAAGAATTTGCTTACTAAAGCCGCCAATATTGAAAATCGAACATATACTATTTGCTTATTTGGTGCTTTTAGTGCAGGGAAGTCTTCCTTTGCCAATGCCTTACTAGATTATCCGATTTTGCCCGTTTCGCCCAATCCAACTACGGCAACAATAAATCGAATTTTGCCAATAGATAAAGACCATCCACATAAAACGGTGATTGTTAAATGGAAAACAGAGTCAGAAATGCTTACAGAGATAAATGACTATTTACAGTTAGTGAAGGAAGAGGCAAGTACATTAGAATCAGCGCAAAATTTGATAAAAAAGCTAGCTGCTAAACCTGTAGAAAGATATGCGAATGAATTTCGCTATCTGCAAGCTTTTGTAAAAGGATATTCTGCCCATCGTGATCAATTGGGCAGCGAGATTAATGTTGGATTAGAAGCGCTTTCGAATTTTGTTGCAGTAGAAGAAACCTCTTGTTTTGTGGCTTCGATAGATGTTTATTTTGATTGTAGTATTACTAGAAAAGGAATTACGCTCGTTGATACGCCAGGGGGAGACTCAATTAACAGCAGACATACGGAGTTAAGCTTTGAATTTATGAAAAAAGCAGATTGTATTTTTTATGTCAGCTACTATAATCACGCATTTTCCAAAGCTGATCGTGCTTTTTTAGTACAGCTTGGAAGATTAAAGGATGCTTTTGAAAAGGATAAAATATTTTTTGTCATTAATGCAATAGATTTAGCGAAGGATGAAGAAGAGCAAGAAGCTGTAGAGGAGTATTTACAAGAGCAACTGCAATTATATGGTATACGTTCTCCACGAATTCTTCCTGTTTCTAGTCTTTATTATAAGCATGAAATTTACGGGAAATGGATGGGAAGAGCAGAGGCTAAAATGTATGAATTTATTGAATATGAATGGCTAGCAATGATGCTCCAATCTGCTAAAAAAGAATATGAAGGGACAATTGAACTTTTAAAGCAGCTAGTTAAATCTGCTTTTGCAAAAAAGGAAGAAGCGGAACAAGAGCTTTCTCGGATGGAGGAAGAAAAACGGAATATACTCTTACAATTTGAAACAATAACGTTTCAAGATAGATTAGCGAAATTTAAAATGGAAGTTGAAGAACAGCTTTTTTATTTAAAGCAAAGAATCATGTTTCGATTACAGGAATTAATAAAGGAAGCCTATCATCCATCCATTTTACGAGGGGATAATAAGAAAAGAGAAATTTCCCTTGCTACTGCTTCTTTTTTAATACAGTTGAATTTTGAATTTGAACAAGAATTGCGGGCAGTAAATGTAAGACTGGACCAAATATTTTATAAACAAAGAAAAGAAGGCTATCAAGAAATTCAGCATTCCATTCAGTCCATTAATGGCGAAATCCGTTTGCAAGAAGAAATGGAAAATGCAATTGATACAAAATTAACTTACCATACTCCTTTCAAACAACTAGATAATGCGCTTAATAAAATTGGAACAAAATATTACAAAAATCCCAAAAGTTTTTTTGAGAATAATGAACGAAAGAATATGGGAATAGAATTAGAACAATTAGTGGATGAGCACGGGAATATTTTTATTAAGGAGCAAATTCACTCCTTCTTTACTTTTTATAAAGAGTTATTTGAACAGCATTTTGATACACTGCTTGATAATTTACAAGAACAAGTGGGCGAATATTATGATGGGAAAACGGCACTATTAACAGAGCATGAGAATTTAGATAAACTTGAGTGGATTATTAAGGAATCAACAAGATTTTCCGCTATTGATTAATGGTTAACAGGGATAACAAGAGGAGGAATAAAGATGGAAATCGTAAAAAGTGTTGATTGGCTAAAGGAAAATTTTGAACAAGATTCTGTTAGAATTATTGATTGTCGCTTTGATTTAAAAAATCCTGACGCTGGCACCGAATGGTATATAGAAGGTCATATCCCAAATAGCGTTTATTTTCACTTAGATAAAGATCTCTCCAATCCAGTAAGTGAACACGGGGGCAGACATCCATTACCAGCCATAGAAGAATTTGTTTCTAAACTTGAAAATATAGGTGTTGGTAAAGAAACTATCGTCATTGCCTACGATAATGGGGAGGGGGCGTTTTCCGGGAGACTTTGGTGGTTATTAAACTATATCGGACATTCCCATACATATATTTTGGATGGCGGCTATAAAGAATGGGTAAAAAAGGATTTTCCAATTTCAAAGGATGTCCCGACTTTTACAAAGAGTACTTTCTCTCCTGAAATTCAAACACATATGATTGCTACTTATGAGGAAGTGTCAGCACAAGTAAGAGCAAAAGAGGAATATAAGGTACTTATTGATTCCAGAGAACACATACGGTATATAGGAGAGATAGAACCGATTGATAAGAAACGTGGACATATACCTGGAGCAATAAACTTTGTATGGACAGATGGATTAAAAAATGGCTTCTTTTTGTCGACTAATGAGCAAAGAGAAAGGTTTTCCTCATTAGACCCCAGAAATGAATATATTGTTTATTGTGGCTCTGGCATAACTGCTACTCCTAATTATATTTCCTTAAAAATGGCTGGAATAGACAATGTAAAGCTTTATCCTGGAAGTTTCAGTGATTGGATTTCTTATGAAGAAAATCCAATTGAGACCTGTTTGTCTAACAAGATAGAAGAATGAAACAATGCATTCTATTTTTAGGAGAGGCAGTAAGTTTAGAGTTTACAAAAGTAGAGGCAAATATAGATGGCATGAGAAGGAAGTACAGTGTAGTTTTGAACTTAGCTTAAAATAAGTGGGTTAGGAACAGGAAACTAATGGGGAATTTTAGTTCTCTGTTTTTTTCTTTAGAAGATAATTATTTTTCAGACTTCGTTTTACAACAAACTTACGATCAGGTTAAATTCCAACTAATAAAAAGGGAGAAGAAAAAGCTACCAGCCAAAACTATTTTAGAATCTGTTATAATAAACGAATGGAAATAAAGGAGAGATGCGATTTGAATAATGACAAACAGACAAACCTGATGCTCGTAGATGGGATGGCGCTATTATTTCGTGCTTTTTTTGCTACAGCTGTTACAGGTCAATATATGGTTAACTCAAAAGGAATTCCAACAAATGCAATTCATGGTTTTGTAAAACATTTTTTTACGGCAATTGAACATTTTAACCCTTCACATGTTGCGGTTTGCTGGGATATGGGAAGTACTACATTTAGAACAGAAATGTACCCTTCCTATAAAGCAAATCGTCAAGACGCCCCTGTTGAATTAATTCCACAATTTGATTTGGTAAAAGAAGTTGTAGAAAGCTTTAATGTTCCAAATATAGGGATAACTGGATTTGAAGCTGACGATTGTATCGGTACAATTGCGAAACAAATGAAAGGTGAAGCAAATGTTACCATCTTAACAGGAGATCAGGATATTCTGCAATTACTGGATGATCATATTTCTGTTGCGTTATTAAAAAAAGGATATGGTAACTATATGGTTTATACACCAGCAAATTTTCAAGAAGAAAAAGGGATTACTCCAAAGCAAATGATCGATCTAAAGGGATTAATGGGAGATACAAGTGATAACTATCCTGGCGTAAAGGGGATAGGTGAGAAAACTGCCTTAAAGCTTCTCCAAGTTCATCAGAATATAGAAGGGATTTTAGCTAATTTATCGTTGCTTACAAAGGGTCAGCGTACGAAAATTGAAACAGACCTCGAAATGCTCCATTTAAGCAGACAATTAGCAGAGATTAAATGCGACGTTCCAGTAAGTTGCATGCTAGAAGATAGCTATTTAAATATCAATCCTGCTACCGCAATGAAGAAATTTGAGGAATTAGAATTTAAAAGATTTCATCATTATGTAGAAAAGAAAGAAGAGCTCACCTTATTTTAAGAAATGGTTTTTTATATATTACGCAAAATTTGCATTGGAATACGAAACTAGAAGGATAAACGCCTAGATATCTCAGAGACTGAAACAAATATGCTAACAAAAGTTAAACCCAACCGATTCAAACGAAATGCTTATTTAAAAGTTTCGTATAATCGTTTGGGTTTTTATTTGTATTTATCATGTTTAACTTCATTAGATGTGGGTAGAGTTGAAAATTCTTTAGAATAAATATACAAAAGGATAGATACTTTTGCCCAATTCATGAAAGAAATCAATCAAGATAAAGACTGAATAATACAAGTTGGCTGGAGCTTTTTTTAAAGCCCCAGCTAAATAGCGAAAATTAATGAAATATCATTATTTTGTATTCTTCTTTTTCGCGGCATTTTCTAATTTGCTTTTTGGAGCTGGCGTTATATCAGCGTCTTGACCGTACCCTTGTGGATTAACCCCGCCAGCAGCTTTTCCTCTATTCGTATGGTTTTTATTACTCATATCAATCACCTCTTAAAGTCATAGTGGAAATAAAAATCAATTTTAGTATGAGCAAATAAGAATAATATCATCCGTAAATAAAGAGACTATTTGAAAGAGGTGATTGATATGAATAAGGGCATATATGTTGCCTTAATAAGCATTGGAATGGCTCAATTTTTAAAAATCCCCATTCATTTTTTTAAAACAAAAAAGTGGGATAAAGGCTTATTTTTTCAAACAGGAGGGATGCCAAGCTCCCACTCAGCAGGTGTTTCTTCTCTAACAACTTTTATTGCATTAAAACGAGGTTTACCAACTATTGATTTTGCGTTATCGCTTATATTCGGATTAATTGTCATGTATGATGCACAGGGAATTCGAAGACAGACAGGAGAATTAACGTTAAAGGTAAATGATTTAGGAGAGCTAGTAGATAAAATTAATACAGATAAGAATATTGCCTTTAAAGAGCAACAACCAAAAAAACTAAAGGAAATGCTAGGCCACCAGCCACAAGAGGTATTTGGAGGTGCTTTATTAGGTGTTTGTATAGGTTTCTTAGGACATTTATGTACGAAGAAGAAAAAAACCATTATACGCCGTTAACAATTGATAGAGGGGCAAGCCCATTTTGCTTCTCTATCTTTTTTTTGCAAAGTTATCGAAGAAAATAGAAAAATTGTGACAATGGTCATTTAAAATGCAAAATAAGTGTTGAAAAAGCTAGAAATATGTCGTGATATAAAGTAACATGTAGGTAAAAGGATAGAGGGGAATGTACACAAAGTTTGAAAACAGTAGAGGAGTATTTGCTTTTTTTAGATGGGAAAGGCTTTTCCTTCGGTGACGATGCAATAGGTTTTATATATTTTGGCAAAGCATATACAAATGCTACAGATGAGCTTGTAATAACAGCAATTGAATGTACTTTAAAAATACAAAAGAGATTTGATGGCAGCTTTTTTGTTTCTTTGCTTGAGATGTTTATGGACAATGAACTGAAAACAAAAAAAGAAGTAATCAGCTTTATAAAAAGAAATCATTTATTTCCACTTTAATGTATTTACATAGAGTGGTTTTTTGTTTTTTCTAAAGAGGCAGTGACATAAGTATTTCAACCAAACAATAAACACGAACTATAATGCGATTAACTTACATTATAGTTCGTGTTTATTTTTTAGATAAAGGTTTAAAAACGAAGTGGAATGGAGCGGAGGACGCTCGACTCCTGCGGGAAATAGAGACGCTTTAGACCCCGCAGCGCAGCGAGGAGGGCACTGAAAAAGTCTAGTTCTCCAAATAAAATGAGGTTTTATTTATTTGAAAGCGAATAATAAGTTGGTTTGGAGAGGTGTCCGCTCGACTCCTACGGGAGATGCGAGAAAGTCCGAGACCCTGCAGGAGCGTGAGCTGTGAAGCGGCTCGGCGCTCGCCCCCGGTGAGTCGAGCGGTAAGCCTCGGAAAACAAAAGCCTACACTATGTTAGAATGGTTTGGTAACTACCGATTCACCAGGTAATTCACTTTTTCAGTGGCCACGCAGCGAGGAGGCTCAGCTTCCTCCCCGGCGCATCGTGCGTCTGTAGCGCAATGGAACGACTTAATTTTTACACTTAACTAGATTTAAAAACATAGATAACGTAGCTTTATTTAAGAGCTGAATTGAAGATTGTTCGTCTTTAAAGATTAGTTATTTAGTTTTGTCCCAGCCTCTTCATTAATGTGGAGAGGTACAGTAAATCTAAGGACATGATTTAATTATTTCTCAATAAAGCTACCCCGTTTAAATGCTGCAAGCAGTGTTTTCCTCGGTAATTCGGAAAAAACCATTCCTAATAAAATCAGCATACAACCAATCGTAGCACTAGCTGTTAACTGTTCATTATTAAATAGGTATGCAGTCATTGCTGCAAATACTGGTTCAGTTGCAAAAATCAACGCAACCCTAGTAGAATTGGTATATTTTTGTAAGCTTGTTTGGATTATAAATGCAACAGCAGTAGCAAGGATAGCAGTTATGAGTAAAGCAATTATTACTTCTTTGTGAAAAAGGATATTCACTTTAAAATTAGCTTTTGGATTTTCAAATAAAAAGCTACCAATAAACCCAAGAATTGAAACTGTCAAAAGTTGCATAATTGTTAATAATAATGTGGGATATTGTTTGCTATATTTTCCTGTTAAGATGATTTGCAATGCAAAGCCTATCGCACAAATAAATACAAAAAAGTCACCAATATTAAAAGAAAATACATTGCTTATCGTTAGGAGATAGAGGCCAATTGTTGCAATAATAACACCAATAATATGGTTGATCAATAAAGCTTGTTTCATAAAAAGATACATAAATAAAGGAACAAGCACAACACTTAGTCCAGTTATAAAACCTGCTTTCGAGCTAGTAGTATAGACAAGCCCAATTGTTTGAAAAGCATAGCCGATAAATAAACAAATACCTAAAATAATTCCGGCTTTTAAACAATGTATATTTATTTGCTTCAGTTGGGAAGGCTTAAATAGAAGTAACCATAGAAATAAAAAAAGAGCAGCTAGGAAAAAGCGAATTCCATTAAAGATAAGTGGTTGTAAAAAAGCTATTGCATTTTGAACGATTACAAAGGTCGAACCCCATATTAGAGCAACAAATAAAAGGGATAAATCTGCAAATCTTTGGGAAGTAAGTATTTTCAACGGATGATTCCTTTCCTTAATTATTTTTTCTAATGGCAAGTCTTGCTAATTCATCGGCTGTTTTATTATCATTACTTGGAATCCATTTAATAAAAAATAAATCCAATTCTCTTATAAGCTTTAAGGCTTGATCAAGGAGAGGAGCATATTTTTTATTTTTAGCGAATTCCTTTTCAACAGCTCGACTTACTAATTCAGAATCTGTACGAAAGCTCACTGTGCGATAGTTTTGATTAATGCAGATTTCTAAAGCTTTAATGAGTGCATAATATTCTGCTTCATGATTACTCATTAACCCAAGTGGGAAGGAGTATCTTTCTGCAGAACCATGCCCTTTTATAAAAATGCCAGCGCCACTAGGACCAGGATTTCCAGCACTGGCGCCATCAATATAAACTTCAATCATTTTGATACCTCCTGAAATTTTGATATGATTAATCAATGACTGTACTAGTTATTTTACATTTAGTTTTCATACAAAACGTAATAGCTGTATATATATCATTAAATATGTAACCTAGTTAATAAATAGTAGATAGGCTCCTATTGATGAATTGAAAAATGATATAATGACAAGCAAGGGTTACTGTAAAAAGTACAATGTATAAATGAAACGATGTAAAATATTATAAATGAAAAAAAGTTGTGATGGTAATGTTTTTTATAATTTCTTTAGGAGTAGCTTTTTATCCAACTACTAAGCAATAAGACCTCGAAGCTTCGAAAGTTACTTTACTTATAGAAAGGTTGTACCGTTATGAAATACAAATTGGAATATACATTTCAGATGAAGAAAAAGAAGGAAGGTATTCATTTTACTTCTGATTGGATCCAATCAGCTCTTGCTCTTGAAATGGGGGAAGAACTGGAGAAACGAAATGATACAAAGGATCTAATTTTTTATGATGAAAAAGGAACAAGCTGGACTTTAAAGGAATTACGAAAATTGAATGAAGAAATGGAAGAGGAGCCACATGATTTTACGGTATATTTTGATGGCGGCTACCACAAGGAAACAAAAACAGCAGGAATCGGTGTTGTTCTTTTCTTTCAGCAGGGCAAAAAGAAATTTAGAGTTCGGGCAAATGAACTATTTCATGATATTCTTTCTAATAATGAAGCAGAATACGCAGCTCTATTTCACGCTTTAAATCTTTTGGAGGAACTAGAGGTAAGGGATGTTACTTGTGAAGTAAAAGGGGATTCACAAGTAGTATTGAAGCAATTAGAAGGCGAATGGCCATGCTATGAAGAGGACTTAAATAGATGGCTTGATCGAATTGAAGCTAAAATAAAAAAATTACATTTAAATATGATATATACTTCTATTGGAAGAAATGAAAATAAAGAAGCGGATAAGCTTGCAACGCAAAGCCTAGAAGGAAAGCGTATCTATAGTAAAATGCAATTGATTTAATGATCGTTATAAATAAAGGAGGGGTGGAGCTTGGAACGAAAGAAACTGATTGAAGAAGCAGATGAGTTAATGAAAGATTATTGCAAAGATTGTTTTTTATATCGACAAAATAAATTAGAGTTAGGAAAAAGAGGAGCTCACCGCTTCTGTATTTCGCAGTGTACGGTGGGATATAAGCTAAAGGAATACGGGGAAAAGTTATCTGGTGCGAAGTAGGGGGGGAACATACTTCCACCTTTTTCTCTTATATTAAGATTCGAAAAGAACTAGTTGTATTAATAAGGGCAAAAATAAAGGGGACTTCTCAAGAAGAAAACTTCTAGAAAAATCCCCTGACTACTATTATTAATATATTTGTTTATTAATTATAGTTTAACAACATTAGCAGCTTGAGGTCCGCGGTTTCCTTCAACGATTTCGAAAGAAACTTCTTGTCCTTCTTCTAATGACTTGAAACCTTCGCCTTGAATAGCAGTGAAATGTACGAATACATCGTCTCCACCTTCAACTTCGATAAATCCAAATCCTTTTTCGTTATTGAACCATTTTACTTTACCGTTTTGCATATTAAATTTCCTCCTAAGCCTTTCAAGACACATGATTGGTGCCTATAAAATAAATATTTTCATAGAACAAAATAATAATAGAAAATAATTATTCTGAATTTTGTTAAATGATGTCTATAATATACACGATAACCTATATGTAGTCAAGGTTTCTAAGCGTTTTTTCTGAAAACTTCACCGAAATTTTGAAAAGGCTTACTTGGTTGAAAACAGATAGAAAACGGATACAATAAACCGGGAATATTATTAATAGTTTCTTCAAGTGTGAGACCTTTCCTTTTTCATCAATTTATATCATTTCTTGACTTTGATAAAATATTTCATAAATAATCATTTTCAACATATGATGAAGTAGCAGTTTTATTTTTAAAGGAAATAGAATAAGAAGGTGGCTATAATGTATCGATTTTCGATTGAAAATGAAAATTGGATTTTGCGATTTACACCGAATACTGTATTAGAGGATGGCAGCAAGGAGGCAGTTGTAAAAAGCATTCTTCAATTAGGGAATGTGTTACCCACTTTTTCACATGGGGAGTCCTTTGTCATTATGGTTAAAAAAATCGGCTTAATCGTATTCAATGTAGAAAAGATCCCATCTCTTATTTTAACTGTATCGAATATTATTGAAAAAGAAAATTGGTATATCCAAACAGACAGTAAGATAAAAAAGTATTTTATGTGAACTAGCTAACCAGCTAGTTTATTTATTTTATCATGTGATTGAAGGTGAATTTTGATATAACAGACTTGATTCCGCTTTCATTTCTTAACGTGAAAAAACGAATACTAGTGGGATTTTCTATGGATTTTTTTTTGCAAAAATTTCCTATGAAAAAATGAAAAAATAATTCTCGAACTTATTGAATTATAAGGCAAAATGTGTTTTTATTAACATGATTACAATAATTAAGTAAAGTTTATTTTTGGATAAAAATAAACGAATGTCATTAGGTAAAAAACTATAAATAAAAAGGGAAGATTTATTAAAATGATTGAAACGATTGTAAAGAGCAGTCAAAGTCCGTATTATGAAATATCCAGAGAAGATCAGATGATACTTAGCCCGTTTGAAGGAACTGTAAATGAAATTCTAATGAAAGAAAAAGCTTATTTTTATGAGTGGGAAACGATTTTAACTATTAGAACTTTAGCAGGGGAAATAAAAGATGTAAGTGTTCCTTTTAGTGGATCTGTTGTGGAATTATTAGTAAAGCCTGGTGATAAAATTGCCATAAATACGAGGCTAGCTTCTTTACAGGATGATTTACTAGTTACTGGTTGTGATTAATTATGCAAATGCAAAGAGCTTTGCAAAAATTAAAAAAGTATAAAATTGGTTATCGTACATTTAAAACAGCAGTGGCAGTTAGCATAGGTATATCTATTGCTCAGTTTTTCCACTTAGATTTCTATGTATCTTCTGCGATAATAACAATCCTGTGTGTACAAAATTCCAAAAAGAAATCACTTCATAGTGCCTTTTCGCGTTTTATTGCATGTATGCTTGCTATTCCATTTTCGTATATTTTCTTTGAGGGAATTGCTTTTGAGCCCTATATTATTGGGCTGTTACTATTATTATTTATCCCAACAACGGTTTTATTGAAGGTAAATGAAGGTGTAGTAACAAGTACGGTTATTATTCTTCATATTTATTCTACCAATCAAATGTCGTGGCAGGTTGTATTTAATGAGTTAGGCTTAATTATAATTGGAATTGGTGCAGCATTACTTGTTAATAGTTATATGCCAAGTCTCGATAAAGAAATGAAAGTACATCAAAAAGATATCGAGCAATACTTTAAAGCTCTTTTGATGGATATGGTTGTGTATCTTCGCACAAAGGAAATGAAAGAAGATTTTGCATTAAAGTTTAAACAAGCATCTGATGAAGTGCAATTTGCTAAATCCGTTGCATATCGTGATGTCGAAAATCATTTTTCTAGAAAAGAAAATTATTATTATAAATATTTTACGATTAGAGAAAAGCAACTAGAAATCATTTCTAGGCTATTTGATCGGATTATAACTGTCGAAACGCTTGATAATCAAAGAGAGCTTGTAGCTGACTTTTTAGAAGAACTGAGTTTATGTGTCCATTCAGGTAATACAGCTGTACTGTTTTTAAGTAAGCTTCAGCGACTAGAGGAAATGATTAAACACGATAAACTACCGAATGATTGGCGTTCTTTTGAGGAACAAGCACATGTCTTTTTTGTCTTAAAAGAATTAGAACAGTATTTACAAATAAAAAAATCTTTAAAGGTAGCCTATTAACATTATGCTCCTTCTAAAACTTTATAATGGACGGGGACTCTAATACAGTTATGGTCTCCGTCTAATTAATTTAGTATAGCATGAAAAAAACAATAATGAGCGTAATTTGATAGCTCAGCATTCCCCCACACCATTATCTTCTTTTTAATTCTCTTCGTTGTAAAAGGTAAGAAAAATGAATATATATAATGAAGTCAATAAAAATTTCTAAATTACTCCATTTGCATTTTTATAAATTTACCCCTTTCTATACATTTCTCTTTTTTGCGATTATAATGTTATCTTGTATAAAAAATATTAATGAATGTAAGAAATGAAAAAAGGTGATATAGATGAAATTAATATTGGCGGAAAAACCATCTGTATCGAAAAATATTGCAGATGCATTAAAAATAAAAAATAGACAAGATGGCTATTTTGAAGGAAATGGCTATATTGTTACATGGGCATTCGGACATTTATTGCAATTAAATGATGCAAAAGATTATGATGAAAAAATGGCTACGTGGAAACTAGAAAACTTTCCTTTTATCCCAAGTAAGTTTCAATATAAAGTGAAGTCAGATTCTAAAAATAAAGATAAGCCAGATCGTGGCGCCGAAAAACAGCTTAAAATCATCCACAGACTGATGAAAAGATCAGATGTAGATACAATTATTTCCGCATGTGACTATGATCGAGAAGGACAGCTTATTGGGGATAGTATTATTTATAATTTAAGAACCGAAAAGGAAGTTTATCGTTTATTATTGAATGAATGGACGCCTAAAGAAGTATTAAATGGATTAGAAAACCTTCGTTCCAACAATGAACTGCGTCCCTTACAAGATGCAGGTGTTAGCAGACAATGGGCAGATTGGCTAATCGGGATTAACTTAACATCTGTTGCCACTTTAAAATATCAAAAGGGCAAAGGGAAGGCTTTAAATATCGGAAGAGTCTTACTACCTACGCTTAAGATCATTTATGATCGTGATAAAGAAATTGAAACCTTTGTTCCAGAAAATTATTATAAACTACAAGCAACCTTTTTAACGGAAAACGGAAGCAGTTATTTAGGTGCTTATATAGAAAATAGGGAAGAAAAGTTTAAGTCGGAACAATATTTAAAAGAGTTAGAGGAACAAATTAACGGGAAAACCGCAATTATAGCAGATAAAAAGGTGCAGAAGAAAAAGGAATATCCACCGTTTTTATTTAATCTTTCTAATCTTCAAGGCTATATAACTAGTAAATATAAAGGTTGGACAGCAGATAAAGTATTGAAGGTAGCACAAAGTCTGTATGAAAAAAAATATATAACGTATCCGAGAACAGCAAGCATTGCTTTAGAAGAAAGCCTTATTTCGAAAACGGAAAAAGTAGTAAATCTTCTTGCGGCAGATTTACCATTTAAAGAGGAAGTTAAATTTTTTCCATCCAAAAGAATTTTCGATAATAAAAAAGTAGAGAGTCATAGTGCAATTATTCCTACGTATGTATTGCCTAAACGATTAAGCCAAGAGGAACAACAAGTATATGAGGCGATAAAAAATCGTTTATTAATGCAGTTTATGCCAGTTGCTGAGGTAGAAGAGACAAAAATCATTACAAGTATAAATCTTCTAGAACTTAAAGGTAGCTTTATAACGAAAGGTAAGGTTCAATTAGTAGAAGGCTGGAAAAAGATAGAGAAAATTCAATCGAAAGATGTTATGCTTCCAATGGTACAAGTAGGAGAAGAGGTTTTCACTAGCGATGCAGTAACAACAACTCATACTACCCAGCCTCCAAAAGAGCATACGGAAAAGACATTACTAAGGCTGATGGAAACATGCGGAAAAAATTTTGATGCGGAAAATGAAGAAGATGTTTTAACCATCTTAAGTGGTTTTAGTATAGGAACGCCAGCAACACGTGCAGAAACAATAAAGAAGCTTAAGGATATAGGGTATATTGAGGCAAAAAATAAGAACTTAGTCTGCACTGATTTAGGAAGAAGAATAGTTGATACATTCCCCATTAAAGATCTATTTAATTTAGATTTTACTGGGAAACTAGAAAAAGATCTATATGATATGGAAAAAGGGCAATTTAGCAAAAAGCAATTTTTGCAAATGATCAGTAACTTCACATCAAGCGCAGTGGAAACGATAAAAAACGAAGCAGATGTCATTATCCAAGAAGTAACATATGCTAAACAAACGACAGAAGTGTTGGGGAAATGTCCTGTTTGTGGACATTCTGTAGTGGAAGGAAAAAAAGGATTTGGCTGCAGTAATTGGAAGAATGGTTGTAAATTCGTCATTTGGAAGAATGATAAATTTCTTGCAACTATGAAGAAAAAACCGACGAAAACAATGGTTAAACATTTACTGAAAAATGGTAAAGCTCCTGTTAAAGGTTTAGTGAGTAAAAAAGGGAATAAATTTGATGCAATGATGAAATATGAGAAGAATCAAGATAATGAATATTTTAGTTGGAAAATGGAATTCCCAGAATAGATTTTCCTCGAATTATCTCAGTAATACTATAGGTGAATAAAGCAATTTTTATCCTATTAGTGGAAGCAAGACAGCTATATAAAAAATCTAACGTTTGAAAGAATCTTGTTTCCCCTTTTTTTTTATAGTAAAATGCTAAAGAAATGTTCTTTTAATCCATGCCTTTTTTAAAGGCTATTTCTTTCCACTAAAATTGCTTTATATTTGTTCGATAAAAGTTTTTGATATTCAAATAGTGGGAGTCCTTTTTTAATGGGCAGTACATACATAGATAAAAACGCAAATAAATATTTTCGAATAGAATAGAAAAAGGAGAAATCCTGGTAAAGGAGGGGTTGAATTGCCGACACCTAGTATGGAAGACTATATTGAACGCATTTACAACCTAATTGAAGATAAAGGATATGCAAGAGTATCAGATATTGCGGAAGGCTTATCTGTACATCCCTCCTCTGTGACAAAAATGGTTCAGAAATTGGATAAGGATGAATATCTTGTTTATGAAAAATATAGAGGCTTGGTTTTAACACCAAAAGGAAAAAAAATCGGTAAACGCTTAGTATACAGACATGAACTCTTAGAGCAATTACTTAGAATTATCGGAGTAAAAGAAGAGAATATTTATGAAGATGTGGAAGGAATAGAGCATCATTTAAGCTGGGATTCTATTGATCGAATTGGTGATTTAGTTCAATTTTTTGAGGAAAATCCAGAGTATACGAAAGTATTAAAAATAATTCAGCAAAAAAATGATTCGCTAGAATAAAGAAAGGGTAATTCTCTCTAGGTATATGCTAAAGCAGCATGATGCCGACAGAGAATTGCCCTTATTTTTTTTGAAAGCAGTTAAAAGATAGATGGATAATTGTCAAAGCTATCTATAATGGAAAAAGATAAATCCTCTTCCTCTTGTACATTTTCAGTGATTTCTACCCCCTCTATAACACCTGTTTCAATATCCATCAATGCTTTACGATAAGAAATAACTCTTCCGTTTGAAGTTTTAAAACTAATAATGTCTCCCATATAATTTCTTTCAACAGCGATAATTTTTTCCATTCTACTTTGCTCCTAAATAGATAAATCTTATCCTTCTACTAAACAATAGTATTTACAAATGTAAGGGGAATTATCATACTTTATTTTACATTTACAGTAGTAAATATATTTATTTCTACCCACTAGTGTTGCGTAAATAGTGTCATAATTTTCAGTTTAATTGTTTACTCTACTTAGAGCCAAAAAAGTAATTACCTTTCTAAAGGCGGCTCCTGTCCATTTGGAAATTTA